>JAGAJF010000102.1 GCA_017829005.1 Oscillospiraceae bacterium
AAAAGACGGTGGGTGCAAGTCTTTGCAGGGAACGTGCGGAAGGTAGCCTCGGAGCTTCGGCGGTGAACGGTTGATTTTATGTAGTCGCTGACGGTATTCCCCGTTACGGAATAATGAGTGCGCGGATATGATAATAAATCATCTGCGAATTCAGGTGGTACCACGGAATTTTTCCGCCCTGAAACCGTTTTATCGGCTTCGGGGCGTTTTTATTTGCTCTATGCCGAACTAAAGATTTTTAGGAAAGGAATGGTCAAAAAAATGAAAAAGGAACTGTCAAAGGTTTACGAGCCCAAAGAGGTTGAGGACAAAATTTACAAATTCTGGATGGATAACAACTGCTTCCGTGCGGAGGTGGACTCCAAAAAGAAGCCCTACACCATTGTTATCCCCCCTCCAAACATTACGGGTCAGCTCCATATGGGTCACGCTCTTGACGAGACGCTCCAGGATATCCTTATCCGCTGGAAGAGAATGTCGGGCTACAGTGCACTCTGGCTCCCCGGAACCGACCACGCCGCTATTGCAACCGAGGCTAAGATAGTTGAAGCTATGCGCAAGGAGGGCGTTACCAAGGAAGACCTTGGACGTGATGGTTTTATGGAGCGCGCATGGAAATGGAAGGAGCAGTACGGCGGACGTATCGTTGAACAGCTCAAGAAATTAGGCTCCTCCTGCGACTGGTCAAGAGAGCGCTTTACTATGGACGAGGGCTGCTCCAAGGCTGTTAAGGAGGTTTTCGTAAAATACTACGAAAAGGGACTTATCTACAGAGGCGAGAGAATTGTTAACTGGTGCCCTCACTGCAAGACTACTCTTTCCGACGCCGAGGTAAACTATGAGGATCAGGCAGGTCATTTCTGGCACCTGAGATATCCTCTCAAGGACGGCAGCGGCTATGTTGAGCTTGCTACCACACGTCCCGAGACTCTTCTTGGCGATACTGCGGTTGCGGTAAATCCCAACGACGAGCGTTACAAGGATATCGTTGGCAAGATGCTTATTCTTCCCCTTGTTGGCAGGGAAATTCCCGTTGTTGCGGACGATTATGTTGAGATGGATTTCGGAACGGGCGTTGTTAAGATAACCCCCGCTCATGACCCCAACGACTTTGAGGTAGGAAAGCGCCACGATCTGCCTATCATCAACGTAATGACCGATGACGCTAAGATAACCGACGATTATCCCGCATATGCAGGCATGGACAGATACGAGGCAAGAAAGAAGATCGTCGAAGACCTTGACAAGGGAGGCTTCCTTGTAAGAGTTGAGGACTACAGCCACAATGTAGGCACCTGCTACCGCTGCGGAACCACCGTTGAGCCTAAGGTTTCCACTCAGTGGTTCGTTAAGATGAAGCCCCTTGCACAGCCTGCTATTGACGCTGTTAAGAACGGCGAGACCAAGTTCGTTCCCGAGCGTTTTGAGAAAACTTATTTCCACTGGCTGGAAAATATCCGTGACTGATGTATTTCCCGTCAGATATGGTGGGGTCATCAGATACCCGCATTCTACTGCGATGACTGCGGCGAAATGGTTGTCACAAAGGAAAGCTCTGCTGTTTGTCCCAAGTGCGGCAAGCCTATGAGACAGGATCCCGATACACTTGACACCTGGTTCAGCTCCGCTCTGTGGCCCTTCTCCACTCTGGGCTGGCCCGAAAAGACCGAAGATCTTGAGTATTTCTACCCCACCAACACCCTTGTTACGGGCTATGACATCATCTTCTTCTGGGTAATCAGAATGATGTTCTCGGGAATTGAGAATATGGGCAAGCCTCCCTTTGACACCGTTCTTATCCACGGACTTGTGAGGGATTCTCAGGGCAGAAAGATGTCCAAATCTCTCGGAAACGGCATTGACCCTCTTGAGGTAATAGATCAGTACGGCGCTGATGCACTCCGCTTTATGCTTGCTACGGGCAATGCTCCCGGAAATGATATGCGCTTTATCGAGGACAAGGTAAAGGCTTCGAGAAACTTCGCAAACAAGCTGTGGAACGCTTCCAGATTTATTCTTATGAATCTGCCCGAGGACTTTAAGCTCACAGGTCTTCCCGAGAACCTTGCAACCGAGGACAAGTGGGTCATCAGCAAGTTCAACACCCTTGCAGGAGAGGTTAATCAGAACCTTGAGGCATTTGAGCTGGGCGTTGCCTGCCAGAAGCTTTACGATTTCATATGGGACGTTTACTGCGACTGGTACATTGAGCTTACAAAGCCTCGTATACAGGCAGGCGGCGAGACTGCAAAGACCGCTCAGACCGTTCTCGTTTGGGTAATGGAGGGTATGCTAAAACTCCTGCACCCTTTTATGCCTTATATCACCGAGGAGATATGGTCGGCAGTTTCAGACAGCGAAACTCCCATTATGCTTTCCGAGTTCCCCGTATTTGACGAGAAGCTTGTTTACAAGCAGGAGGAAGAGGACTTCGGCAAGATAATCGACGCCATCAAGGCGGTAAGAAATATCCGCTCCGAGATGAATGTTGTTCCCTCCGTAAAGGCTCAGCTCTTTATCGAGACTGCCGATAAGGACGTATTTGCGGCAGGCGTTATGTTCTTTGAGAGACTTGCCTACGCTTCTTCCGTTGAGATAGGCGACAGCTTTGACATTCCCGACAGCGTTACCGTTGTAACACATTCCGCAAGAATTTTCATTCCTATGAGCGAGCTTGTGGACAAGGAAAAGGAGCTTGCACGTCTTAACAAGGAAAAGGCTTCCGTTCAGAAGGACATTGATTTCTCTCAGGGAAAGCTTAACAACCCCGGCTTTATGTCAAAGGCTCCCGAAAAGCAGATAGAGGCTGAAAAGGCAAAGCTTGCAAAGGCTCTTGAGAAGATGGAAAAGATAGAACAGTCCATCGCTGCTTTCTCCAAGTAAGCGGCGTGGCGGCGTGTAACCGAAGCCGCTTCGTGGGTAAGCTTTGAGGGGATCTCCTCAAATGCGGCTCGGTAACGTCAGTAAGTAATTATCGGTTCGGCGGCTCTCTCCCGAGGCTTTTTTCGGGGGGAGCCGCATGTGATATGGAAGGACATAAAATGCGTGAAGTAACTCAGGACGAAATAGACGCTGCGGCAAAGCGTTCGCTTGATCTGCTTGACAAGCCGAGGAAATTCTTTGAAACGGCTGCTTTTCTCGGGATAATGGGGGAGATGTTTCTTACAGCGGCGGCATTTTTGGCGTCAAATTTCTTAAAAAATATTTTGCCTCTTTTTATCGTATTGGCGCTGTCTGCGGTGATGTGGATATGGATATTTCGCCACAAAGACAAAATGCAGAAGCGGGTAGGCTTAGAAAACGCCCGTCTGGCAGGCTTTTCCGAGGAGCAGTTTAATGAGCTTACGGAGTGCAGAGAAATAAACGATCTGGTTCGGGCAGAGCTTTATTCGGACAGGGTCATGGAGCTTTTTGAGGAAAAGCTTTCAAAAAGCTGCGGATATACAAGGATATATTGCCTTTGTAATCTTATATCGGGCTGTATTCAGCGGCTTGATGAGGATAGACTGCAGCAGAAGGTAAGAGAGCTTGAAGCGATAACGCCACAGAATAATATGGAAGAACGGGAGCGGGCAAACGGGCTGTTTTATTACTACTCTTTCAAAAAGAAATATCCCGAGCTTATCTCTTTTTTCGAGGACAACGAGCTGCTGTTTTCTCAGGAGGTAAATTCAGATTTTGAAATGATATATTCGTTTATGGCAAAGCTGGGGGAATATTATTTCGCATTAAAGGAATACGAAAAGGCTCTTTCCTATTTTGAAAAATGCTTTATTTATGAGGAAAACAAGGTGAAGATCAGAGAGATGAAAAACGCTCCCGAGAATAAGACCGAGCAGCTTAATATGGGAGCATTTGCCGTAAACTGCGCTCAGTGCTTTATAGAAACGGGAAATCTGACGGCGGCGGAAAAATATCTTGACAAAGCACGTCCCGTTAATATGTTAACGGCACATCTCAGCCGTGAATTTTCGGAGACGGAGGACAAACTTAGCAGACTGAAAGAAAGCGGGGAAATGAAATGATAAACCTTACAAAGGAAACTCTTGACAGGCTTTACAAAAAGCAGAAGACAATGTTCTCAATGGGGTGGATAATCACCATTGCCGTTATTTTTTTGAGCGAGATAGGCAGGGTAGCGCTGCGTGATGTGTTCGACAAGAGTACGCTGAATACAATTATTCTTATTATTGACATTCTGCCCTTTATCTACATAGGGTACACTATGAAAAAACTCATTCCCGCGGGAAACGGCAAGCTTGTGAAAAAGGCTTTCAGAGTGCTGCAGCAGGATTTTACTTCGGAAAGCACCGTAAGTATGCTTTACAGCTCGATCGGGCAGGCGGTAAAATATCCCGAAAAGGTAAGGCTTACCCTGCTTCTTGCCAATACTCAGGCAATAAGGGGCAATATAAACGAGGCTTTGCAGCTTTTGTACAGCGTTGACAGAAGCGGCTTTGACAGGTTTCCCGATGTGGGAATGACCTTTTACGGCGAAATAATCGAGACCTACAGCAATGAGGGCGACTGTGACAGCGTGCTGAGGGCATTTGCGGACGGGGAGCGGTTTATTGAAATGGCGGCGGAGAGAAATTACAACTGCTGCGTGACCGCTTTCGGAATAATGATAAATGTGGAAAAGGCACGGGGAAATTACCGGAAGGCGCTTGACCTGCGGCTTATCAAAAATGAGTATGAAAATCTTTTCAACTCCTCCGAGGGTGCGTCTCAGCAGGGAACTCCCTTGAACAGATTTTTAAAGGGAGCGGTTTTTATGGAAACTGCGGAGCTTTTCTATCTCTGCGGCGATATCTCAAATGCGGCGAAATATCTTGATATCGGCGGACCTATGCTGTCTGCAAGCCCTGCGGAGACGGAAAGGGCAAACAGGCTTTCGGCAAAAATACGAGAAGCTATGGCTCAGAAAGCATAAAGCTTTCGGGAAAGGACGGTCATAATTTTGAACGGCGAGATAATAAATTTTCTTGGGGGATATACCAAATCAGGCGCCCCCGTTCACGATCTGTCAAGGTTTGCGTCCCTTATGGACAGGCTGGGAAATCCTCAGGACAGGCTGAAATTTGTTCACGTGGCAGGCACCAACGGCAAAGGCTCGGTGGTGAGAATGCTTGCAAATTCGCTCACTCTGGCAGGCTACAAAACGGGTGAATTTACCTCCCCTTTTATCTACAGGTACAATGACCGCATTAAGATAAACGGCATAGAGATACCCGATGAGGAGCTTTCACGTATCATATCTGTCATAAGACCCATTATTGAAAGCGACGGGGCAGGATATTCACAGTTTGAGATAACAAATGCCATTGCATTTATGTATTTTGCGGAGCAAAACTGCGATATCGTTGTGCTTGAGACGGGGGTTGGCGGACTTTACGACAGCACAAATATCATTAGGGACAACATATGCTCGGTGATAATGTCCATTTCCTTTGACCACACCGCCATTCTCGGGGACAGGATAACGGATATTGCCTTTCAGAAGGCGGGTATCATCAAGGACGAATGCCCTGTGGTGGTCTATCCTCAGAATCCCTTTGAGGCAAATCTGGTCATTGACAAATATGCTGCCATTCACGGCTCAAAGGTAATTCGTCCCGACCTGTCCAAGCTGAATATTCTCCGAAGCAAGCCCGACGGTGCGGCATTTACCTATAAGATGAGAGATTACGCCACCGCAATGCCCGGAAATCATCAGATATACAATGCTCTGACTGCTATCGAGGCGGCGGGGGTCATTAGAAAAAAGTTCAAGAAGCTGACGGACAGCAAGGTGTTTGACGGTATCAGTACGGCGGTAATGCCATCAAGGTGCCAGATAGTAAGGCAGAAGGACCCGATGATAATCATTGACGGCGCTCACAACCCCGAAGGAATGAGGGCACTGACGGAATTTGTTGCGTCCCTCCCTCAGTACCCCAAGGTGATGATATGCGGAATGAGTGCGGACAAGGACTGGAAAACCGCTCTTTCCTACATTTCTCCCTACATCGACAAGGCTTTCTGCATTGACGGGTTCTGCCCGAAAACGGTTTTCGCTCCCAAGCTGGCGAAGTGCTTCAAGGACGGCGAAACTGCACCCATTTCCGAGGTGTACAGGCGGGCGTATTCCTATGCGGAGGACGGGGGACTGCTGCTTATCGGCGGCTCGCTTTATATTCCTTCGGCGCTGAATAAGTTCGGGGCAGGTTGAACCTGATGGCGGGTGACGACCCGCGGCGGCGGGGGGCGCCCCGCGGCGAGGTCGCGCTGTGAATTTGTGCGGGACGGTTATTTTGTCTCCGCGCCGATAGATTTTGTATTGGCTTGACATATCGAAATTTGGCGGGTGACGACCCGCGGCGAGACGTTCTGTAATTTATTCGGGCAGTAGACTATCGGCTCGGTAACGGTACAAATAAGCTGCCCGATAAATCGGAATTTGGCGGGTGACGACCCGCGGCGAGATGTTCTGTAATTTATTCGGGCAGTAGACTGTCGTCTCGGTAACGATAAAAATATACTGACCGATATATTCCATTTGCGGTGCAGATTATTTCTATCGTTACCGAGCCGCCCGTCTGACGCCCCAAAAAAATACAGAACAGCTGGCTGCAGGCTCAGCCTGCTACCCCATAACAACTATCCTGTTGTCACACTCATACAGATTATAAATAAAAGTCCTTCTGCCTTCATCGTAAACGCTCTTTACCCCATATCTCGCAAAAAGAGGATACCCCTCATCACCCGAGGGAACAATGGGACTTCTCGTGGTAGCGTGACAGCGGACATCATAGCCCTTTTCTTCAAGCAGCTCACCAAGCTTTATGGCAGGGAACATACACTCCTCCGTGCCGATAACGTCAACCCTTTTTCCGTTCATGAAAGGCAATGTTTTCTCGAAAAACTCATTTGCGGCACATACGCAGTATTTTTCATACTCAGCCCCGCCTATTCCCAGACGAGGGTCTTTCTTTTTGTCCATTCTGAAAATAAACTCCTCGGGAACGGAAAAAATGTCAAATTCCCCGTCCTCTCGGGGAGTAACGGAGATACCTTCTTTCAGCGTCTCTGCAGAGCTGTCAAGCTTCACAAGATAATGAACGCCCACACCCATAGCCTTGTATTTAGAGAGATTTTCCTCACTCATTCCATTGATGATAGAAGCCGCCGAAAATTTGCAGTCAGTTATATTTTTCAGCGCCTCAATAAAATTCAGAATAGTCTTGCCCGTAGTAAGCTCGTCCTCCGCAAAGATTATCCGCTCTATGCCGCTGAAAATATCAAGTCCCTTGTCGGAATAAAGGCATTGCTCGGTTGCGTGGCTGTGTTCCTCACTAAAAAGTGCCAGGCGCATATCCTCGGGAAATTTCTCCCTCGTGGTGTGGATATATGTACACTCGCACCTGCCCGACAGCCTTGCCGCAAGCTCCGCACCGATAGCCGTAGCAGTCTCCGCAAAGCCGATGACCATAACCTTTTTTTCACATATGTGGGGTATGACCCTTCCCGCCAACCTGTCAAAGAGAGCAAGAGTTTCCGAGGGCTTTGCGGGAACGTGCTTTGCCTGCAAAAAGTTCACGATAAGCCCGCCCCGCTTTGCATTATTCTCCCTTGCCGCCAGTGCAAAAAGCTTATCGGGGCATACCCCCGAATAATTTTCCGTTATCTTCACAGCTTATCCCTCCGAAACCCCGTAAACCTCAGCAAGAGCGAGAATTTTCTCAGCCCAGCCCGAATGTACCTTGTTCTCGTACATTCTTCCGCCGTCCGAGCTTTTGACCACCTGTACCGCACCGCTGTTATCAAGAATAAGACGAGCGTCCTCATAGTCCCTGCGGGGAACCGCCATAGCCCTGTTTGCCACAGCTATCTGACTGGGGTGGATCACCGTCTTGCCCACAAGCCCGACAGAGCGGTCAATGCCCATTTCCTTGAGCATACCCTTTTCCCAGTCGGGGTCGCCCCCTTCAAAATAGTTCCACACGGGAGCGGAAACAGTAAATTCCCCCGCAAAAACCGCCGCAATGTCCGAAATAAGCCGTCCCACAGGCAGGATATCATAAACCGTGCTGTGAATATCAGCCCTCAGATCAAGCGCCCTGCAAAAATCATTTCCGCCGATACGGACATTTAGTACCCGCTCTCTCATTTCTGTAAGTTCGTCAAAAAGCCGCTCAAGCTTTGCATATCTTGTGGACAGCCGCAGGAATGAGGGATTTTCGATTATGGGCATAATGAAAAGGCTGCTTTTTCTTTCAAAGGCTTTGTTCAGATAGGGGATATATCCCATAAACGTTTCATCATCTATCTTAGGCAGGATAAATCCCGTTATCATATCAAAGGAGCTTTCGAGCATACTCGAAAGTCTTTCAAGCTGCTCACCGCTTCTCACCCTGATAAATATCATGGGCAGCCTTTCGGGACGGTCATCTGCAAGGATACGAAGCTGTGACAGCAGATTTTCCTCTGCCGCCGCCACCATATCGTCCCTTATGGTGTCCTCAAGGCATATAGCCGCCGAACGAAGCCCGGGCAGACCCTGGGACAGCTTTTTTGCGATGTCCGACCTGAGAGCAGGCATATATAAAAGGGGTCCTACGGAATATTCAAGCTTTCTTCTGTCTCTTTGTGATGTGATGCTGTCTTTTTCTGTGATAAGTTCCATTTCGTCTGATTTTATCCTTTCATAAACAGGAGCGCCGCTTTCAGGGTACTACCAATAAAGAAGTATTTATCGGTACCGAGCCACAAGCTTTGTTTATTTCGCAAATTAACATACGAAATGGCAAAGGTGTCTCCCCTTTTACGGCGCTCCGCATACATAAAAATACTGTAATATCTATCAGTTATATCTTCTGATAAGTGAACCGAGACCGTCATCGGCAGTAGCCTGACCGATAGCGGAGAATTTCCATTCGCCGTTGTGACGGTACATCTCGCCGAATATCATAGAGGTCATACCGTTGTAATTCTCGGAAAGATTATAGCGGCAAAGCTCCTGATTGTTATCGGAGTTAACGAGCCTGATAAATGCATTCTGTATCATACCGAAATCCTGTCTGCGAGCCTTTGCCTCGTAGATGTTTACCACGAAAATGACCTTGGAATACTCAGCGGGGAGCTTTGAGAGATCAACGAATATCTGCTCGTCATCGCCGTCGCCCGCACCTGTGAGGTTGTCGCCCATATGCTTTACAGCGCCTGTTTTGTGGGTAAGGTTGCCAAAGTAAACAAGATCGCTCTTGCCTGCAAGCTTGCCCGAGCTTTCGGTAATAAGGATAGCCGAAGCATCACAGTCGATGTCCTGACCGCCGCCGAAAAGACCGCCTAAAATTCCACCCTTTTTCACCTCGTCCCAGCCGAGACCGACCATAACGTGCTTGAGCCCGGGATTACCCTTTGTAAGGTCGATTTTCTGACCCTTCTGAAGATTAACTGCCATAGTATTTTACCTTCCTTTCAAAAATAAAAAATATCGTGATTATGTAGAACTTGTGGTTGTAACAGCAGAATAGGGAGAAGCTATCATTGAATTGTACACCTTGATGGTGGGAGCCAGCCATACCTGACCCGTTCCTCTGTACACATTCACAAGACCCTCTCCGCTGACTGCCGAGCCGATAAGAGTCTTGGCAGAGCGTTCAACGGTAAAGTCGATGCCGCCCGTCCTGAGAACGGCGAAATTGCCGTCCACCTTCAATGTGTCATTCTCAAGGTCAATAATGTCAATTTCGCACATCGGAACAGCGCACTCAAGGATAACAAGTCCCGGACCCTTGACAGAGGTCTGGAAAATGCCTTCGCCGCCAAGCGCCGCAGAGGAAAGGTTCCTCTGCATATATGCGCTTACATTGGCACTTCCCTGTGCCGCAAAAAACATACCCTTGTCAACGATTATCTCCTCACCGGGCTGAAGCTCAAGGGTGAGCAGGTGCTTGAAGGTAGGCTCGAGGACAACCATTCCCGTGCCTCTGTACTCGGGCTGAGCCGCAGCCTCACCCGTCACCGCACCCGTAAACATTCTGCCGATAAGATTTCCGGGAGTAACGCCCGAGACCATTTCAAGCTTGCCCTGAAAATAGCTCATAGCTCCCGGTTCGATCTTCACCGAGTCATTTGTGAGATAAATAGCCGCCTGACGCACCTTCATATTCTGCTTTTCCATATAGTACATCATCTGAGCGGTATATGGGTTATTTCCGCCAAGCAGCTTCTGATACTCCATTATCTCAATTTTCATATTCTTGTTTACGCTCTGGTCGATTATCTTGATGTTTTCCCTTGTTCCCACAGCGTTGTAGTTCATAATTTTACCCTCCTGTTTTTAAACGATTATTTATGATAAGCTTTCTTATGATATCCACGGGAATGACCGACAGCGCCATAATAATGACCACAGCCCATTCCTTTATATTAAGCCCGTAGCACCCAAGCACCCTGCCGCCAAGGTAAGTCATAATGACCTGCACGGCGGTTATCATTCCCATAACTTTAAGAAAGCCCTTGTTCGCGCCGATATTGTCAAAAAGGTTTATCTTCTCTGTCCTTGCATTAAATGCATTAAATACTGCCGCAAGGATAAAGAAGCTGAAATATCCCGTCAGAAGATATTCAGTGCCGCCACCCTCAAAGGAGCGGAAAAACCTGCCGATAAAGCCCGTTTCTTTATGCGTCCCGTCGGATACGTCAATGCCCGTCAGGAGCATTACAAGGCTTAAAATGAACACCCACGCCGCCCCCGTGATGATCTCCGTTTTCATATAGGAGTTAAGGATAGGCTCCTTACGGGATTTGGGCTTTTCACGCATATAACGTGAAAGAGCAGGCTCGCTGCCGAAAGCCAGCGCCGCAAGAGTGTCCATTACAAGGTTAACCCAAAGTATCTGAGTGATAGTCAGGGGATTATCCATTCCAAGCAGTGGAGCGATAAAGGAAACCGCCACCGCCGAAACGTTTATGGTAAGCTGAAAGATAATGAATTTTCGGATAGAATTAAAAATCGTCCTTCCGTAAAGCACCGCTTTGTCAATGGAGCTGAAATTATCGTCAAGGATAACGATATCCGAAGCCTCCTTGGCAACCTCGGTTCCACCGCCCATAGCAAAGCCCACATCAGCCTTTTTTAGAGCAGGGGAATCATTAACTCCGTCACCCGTCATACCCGCCACCAGATCAAGTTCCTGTGCGATACGCACAAGCCTTGATTTGTCCGAAGGCAGCGCCCTTGCAATGACACGGATATCTCTGAGCCGCTTTTTCACCTCATCATCGGTCATCTCCGCAAGCTCAGCCGACGTAAGTGTAAGCTCATTTCCCTCACCCGTCAGCAGCCCTGCTTCTTTTGCAATGGCAGAAGCGGTATCAATACGGTCTCCCGTTATCATAACCACCTGAACTCCCGCATTTCGCACTTCTCTGATAGCAGCTGCAGACTCGGGACGAACCTCGTCTCTAATGCCGAGAATGCCGAGAAGCGTAAATTCCCCATCGGGAAGCGCCCCGCTGTCCTCGGAAAGAATTTCCTCGGATATAGCCAGAGCAATAACTCTTATAGCCCTACCCGCAAGGATATCAATTTTTCTGTTAACAATGCTGTCGTCAAGAGGAATTTTCCTGCCTTCCCCGTCAATGAAATGAGTGCAGCGTGAAATAAGCTTCTCGGGAGCGCCCTTGATAAGCGTGCCCCGAAATCCGGCGCCTTTAACGGAAGAAGCCGAGTATTTGTTATCGCTGTTAAAGGGGAGTACAAAAAGCTTTTTAAAACGGCTGTCGGGAGAAGTCTCACCGAGAAATGTAAGAACTGCCCTTTCCGTAGCGTTGCCGCCCACCGCCCTTCCGCCGCTCATAACAGCAGTGGAATTTTCCGCAATGCACAGAGAAACAAGCTTTCCAAGCCGCTCGGGAATGCCGCCAATGCTTTTGTATTCGTTGCCGTTGCCGTCAGCGAAAACCACCGCCTCAAGCTGTCCCTTGGTAATGGTTCCCGTCTTGTCGGAAAAGAGAATGTTAAGGCTGCCTGCGGTCTCAATGCCTGCGATTTTTCTGACAAGAACATTGTCAGAAAGCATTTTTCTCATATTCATAGCGGACACAATGGCTATCATAAGGGGAAGCCCCTCGGGAACAGCCATAACTATAATAATGACAGCCAAAATAAGAGCGTCTAAAAGGTCTGTGATAATCCCCGCCGCACCTGCTGCAAAATACGCACCGAAGCTGCCTGCGGAAACTATCTTGTGGATAAGCAGCGCCGCCGCAATGGCAACACCGCCCATATATCCGAATTTGGAAATTCCCTCCGCAAGAGCGCCAAGCTTCACCTTTAAAGGTGACTCCCTGTCGTCCTCCTGCCGAAGCTCTCCCGCTATCTCGCCGTAAAGAGTTCTGTCACCAACCACCTCTGCAGTCATAACAGCAGTACCCGAGCAGACAACAGTTCCTCTGAATACCCGATACGGGCATAAAAGGTCGGTCTTATTCTCATTTTCGGGCGCATTTTCGGGATATGGCGTTTTCCTCGCTTCTTTGGACTCGCCGTTTAAGACCGACTGATCTGTCCTGATGTCACCCTCGAAAATAACACCGTCCGCAGGTATCCTGTCACCTGCGCCAAGCATAATGAAGTCGCCGGTCACAATGTCGTCCGAGGGAATTTCCTTTATCTCCCCGCCCCTGTAAACCCTGCACAGAATTTTTGAAGCCTCCTCCTGCAATGCACGGAAGGCGTTTTCGTTTCTGTACTCGGAGAATGTGGAGACCAGCGTGGCAATGGCAATAGCAGCCGCAATTCCCACAGGCTCGTACCATTCCACCTCTGCGCTCACAAGCCCCATAAGGCTCAGAATGTAAATTATCACATTTATGAGCAAAGCGGCGGAGAGAATTTTTATCATCGGGTCACCGAAATTGCCCTTCAGCTTGTCAAGGAAGCTTTCGCTTTCTGCTTCGGAAAGCCTGTTGCTGCCGAATTTCTCCCGTGACTTTAAAACCTCATCTTCGGACAGACCTGTTATTTTCATAGCTTTTATTCCTTTCGAATTTTTTTACCGTATAATGCGGTCACATAATTATTATGCACATTTTACCATAGAAAAACACGCATATTATGTAATTTATCCCCGCCTAAAAAAGCAGGAATATCCGATTTAGCGGAAATCCCTGCTTCGCATTACGGTTTTATCGAAAGTAAAAAGCTTGTACAGATTATATCAGACGTTAACTCCGTACTGACGGCAGAGAGCGGCAAGACCGCCGTTAAATCCGCTGCCGATGGCGTTGAACTTCCATTCGCCGTTGTGTCTGTAAAGCTCGCCAACAACAACAGCAGTCTCAATGGAGAAATCCTCGCCCAGGTCATATCTGATTATCTCAGAGCCTGTAACGTCGTCCACGATCCTGATAAAGGCATTGGAGACCTGACCGAAATTCTGTCTGCGCTCCTCAGCCTCATAAATGGTAACAGTAAAGGCAATTCTTGAAACCGATGCAGGAACCTTTGAGAGATCAACAAGTATCTGCTCATCGTCGCCCTCGCCTTCACCTGTCAGGTTATCGCCCTGATGGATAACGGATTCGCTGTTGTGAGCGAGATTGCCATAGAAAACAAAATCGCTGTCGGAAGCTACCTTTCCGTTTTCACCCAACAGGAAAGCGCTGGCGTCCAGGTCGAAATCAGCGCCGTTGTCGTACTGGTTAACGTCCCAGCCGAGACCCACCATAATTTTTTTAAGACCGGGATTACCCTTTGTCAGATCGACCTTCTGACCCTTCTGTAAGTTTACAGGCATAATGAAACCCTCCGTGATCTGTATCATTTTATTTCTATGAGGAAAAAGCTCCCTCTGCGATACTTTAATAATAACACTTTCTTCTTTTTATGTCAACGGTTTTTTGTATAAAACGGCAATATTTTATTCGATTTTAATCTTACTCTAATGCAGACTGATAAAATTATCCCCCGAATAACCGCCTTCATTCACTCCGCAATAATATTATAGCACAAACATTCCTGTTTATCAATGTATAATTTGGCGGGTGACGACCCGCGGCGAGACGTTCTGCAATTTACTTGGGCGGCAGACTGTCGGCTCGGTAACGGTAGAAATTACTGATAGACAAATCGTAATATATTGTTCCGTTTGTAATTTAACTTTGCTTAAACTTGTTAGCGAGTATGCAAAATTATATAATAAGCCAAATAAACAGACCGATATATTTCGGTTTTCCGGTGAGTTTTGTTTTTAATCGGAAAGCACATTTAATGGATACAGGTATAATCAAGCAGCCATATTCGATAATAACACATAAGCACTCTATCTTAGCGTTTCAGCTTGATAGAGTGCTTTCTATTTTCGATTATATATTGAAAATACTGACGAGATGTG
>JAGAJF010000103.1 GCA_017829005.1 Oscillospiraceae bacterium
AAAGTCTTTTACAAGTGCGCTGGCAGAATAGCCTGTTTTGAGTCTGGCTATATGGTCAGCCTTGCCCTTGGGGTCGGAAGCACGTCCGAGTAGATTTACGTACAGACGCTCTACAAATGCAGCTACCTTTTCTTCGTCAAAAGACGATAAAACCTTAGGAACCACCTCAAGCTTGTATGCGGAGCAGCCGCTAACGGAGCAGCATATCTTCCGAATACCCTCTGTTGTTTCGGTAGCGGCAAGGGTTATGGAAGAGGTGCCGTTATAATTATGGGTGTGAGCTGGTCCGCCGGGGATATAAACCTTCGTGAGGGTGAGAGCCGAACCGGTGTCACCGATATAGAACTTGTCCAGACCCGAAAAGCTGCCGCCGAAAGCGTTAATCAGAGTCTCATAGGACCATATTGCCATACCGTTTGACGCACTGTCGGGTACCACCTTGCACCAGGCTTTTGAGTCTGCATCATCCATATCCTGAAGAATGGCTTCGGGTGCGGAATTGCTTGAATATTCGGCATAGAGCTTATCACCGCTCTTCATATTGAGCAGGAAAGAAAGGTCGGTGGTAGAAAAAGCCTGACCGTAGCCGCTGCAGTAGCTGCTTCCGGAGAAAAGTATCTGACTGCCGCTTGTGGCTGTTTCATAAGGGGGATTTCCGCTGTAAGCATTTACGAGAGCTGTTGCAACACTGTCATATGTAAATGTCAGAGACGATCTGTTGAACAAACCGAAGTTCTCGGCTCCTGTTCCGAATGCGTTGTTATCCCACCAAATGCAGGGAATGTTTTCCTCGGCAAACTGTCTTGCGAAAGAGGCATAGCTCTTTGCATATGTGGCACGGTCTGAGGTGTTATTCTTGTTGCAGGCACCGAATTCACCGATAACAACGGGGATACCCTTGCTTAAAAATGCGGAATGAAGAGTAGTGAATACTCCGGACAGAGAGGTGTGATCGGAGTCTATCCAATCTGAATGACCTGTACCCTCAAATGCAAAATCAAAGGGAAGGTATGCGTGAATGGATACCGCAACCATATTATCGGAAGCCGGCTTTTTCCAGCCCTCGACCTTTGGAGCGTCGGCAGAAGCACAGTATGTAGGCATCATAATAAGACGGCTTGCATTGTTTCCGCCTGTTGCTCTTATAGCGGCACGGCCTGCCTCGTTATATGTGTTCACGCAGGCATAATAGCTTGAATTGCCTGTCCAGTCCTCGCCATATCTGGGTTCGTTGATGGTCTCGAATATCAGTTTGTCGCCGTAGTTTTTGAAGTAGTTTCCTACCTGAGTCCAGACAGCTTTTATTTCATTGCATACTCTGGTCTGGACAGAGGAATCGGTCGATACCATTGTCTGGATATCGTTATGATGAATGTTAATAATAACATACATATCGTTTGACAGACCGTAGTTTACGACCTCTGCCACTCTTTTCAGGTAATTTGTGTCAATAGTGTAGCTTGAGGCGTTAGTATAGTGCATATCCCAGCGCACGGGTATTCTGAGAGTTTTAAATCCCTTTGCGGCAACAGCATCTATCATCGCCTTTGTGGTAACGGGATTGCCCCAGGAGGTTTCATCGCCTGTATCTGTTTCCAGAGAATTTCCAAGATTCCAACCTGCGCCCATATCAGAGACAAGCTGGAATGCGGTCAGACCTCTCATCTGATTTGTTGATGCGTCTTTTTCCGAAATTTCGGGTACCACAGTCTCATACCCGATATCGGAGTATTCGAATGCGTCAGCTTGTGCAGGAATAAAGCTGAATACTGCCGCAAAGACCAGTAGCAGGGACATTATTCTTCTGAACTTCATAAAAACATTCCCCCTAATTTAAATAAACAAAAATAAAAAAATTCAAACATAATTTACCTTATTATACCATTTATAACGCAGGATTTCAATAAGTTTCAAATATTTTATTTGATATTTTTCACATTCCCGAGGACAGTTCGGAATATTTCAGCAGCCTACTCCATAATATTTGAAATTGTTCTTGACGTCCTGATTTTTTGCAAAAACATTTCGCAGGTCGAAGAAATAATTGTCACGCATAAGTGCTGACACTCTGGTCATATCAGCTCCTCTGAACTGATGCCATTCGGTCATCAGAACAAGAACATCGCTGTTTTCACAGGCAGCATATTCATTTTCACAGTATTCGATCTGAGCCTCTTCGTCTGCCAGTCTCCATTTAGCCTCGTTCATACCCTCGGGGCAGTAGGCTTTGATCTTGATGCCTGCTTTCACAAGCTCCTTTATAATGTCAATGGAGGGAGCCTCTCTCATATCGTCGGTGTCGGGCTTGAATGACAGACCCCACATTGTAACTGTGGTGGAAGAAAGCTCCTTGCCGTCCTCTTTCAGACGGGTAATAATGCGCTCCGCCATTTTTTTCTTCTGCTTTTCGTTGGCGGCAATGGCAGCCTCCACCACAAGCATCTGCTCGTCGTATTTATGGGCTATATCGGCAATAGCCTTTGTGTCCTTGGGGAAGCAGGAGCCGCCGTAGCCGGGACCTGCGTGGAGGAATTTGGGAGAAATTCTGCCGTCCATACCCATACCTCTTGCTATCTCCTGGATATTTGCACCCACCTTGTCGGCAAGAAGTGCCATTTCGTTGATAAAGGAAATTTTAACAGCAAGAAATGCGTTGGAAGCATATTTTATCATTTCGGCAGTTTCAAGGTTTGTAATAAGGAAAGGTGTCTGATTGATGAAAAGCACATCGTAGACCTTTTTCATTATTTCAATAGCCTTTTCGCTTTCGGAGCCGATGACCACCCTGTCGGGAGTGAGGCAGTCACGGACAGCCTTGCCCTCTCTTAAAAATTCTGGGTTGGAAACAATGTCAAAATCATAATTTACCTGACGGCTGTCAAGCTCCTTTTGTATAACGCTTTTAACTATTCTTCCCGTTCCCACGGGGACCGTTGACTTGTCCACGATGACCTTATAGCCGTTAAGAGCCTTGCCGATGCTTTCGGCAACGGACATCACATATTTCAGGTCTGCGCTGCCGTCGTCCTTGGGGGGAGTTCCCACCGCAATAAACAGCACCTCGCTGTTTTCAACAGTTTCCTTCATATCTGTTGAAAACTTCAGCCTGCCAAGAGAAACGTTCTTGTCAAGCAGCTCCTTGAGTCCCGGCTCATAAATGGGCAGAATACCCTTTCTGAGCTTCTCTATCTTTTCGCTGGCAACGTCCATACAGGTAACGTTCATTCCGAATTCGGACATTATAACGCCCTGCACCAGTCCTACATAGCCTGTTCCTATTACGCCAATGTTCATTTTAAACAACTCACTTTCTAAAAATCAGATCCGTTAATAATACACAATTAAGCAGCGTCAGCAGCTTTGGGTGCATATTTGCAATGCTTTTTCTAACGCCGAATTGTTCTAATGTAGTTTTACAATCAATGTTCTGATTATATTTACTTTTTATTCCGTATACCATATATGCAACGGAAATATCTAAAATAAGTTTTTTGAACTTACTGTTTTTATGGTATTGATTTATATAGTAGTTTCCGAATCCATATATTATACCAATGACATTTAACTGTGCATCATAATTTAAAAAACCGTTTGACTGAATTCTTTTTGAAAATAAAAAATCCGGAATAATTTGAACTGTCTCATTTTTCATCATTTTAATATAAAACATACAATCGGCAATTTCATAATCCGGATTAAAGCCACCATATTGTATGAATGTTGATTTTTTAAACAACATACATCCTGTTGTAGGAATAATATTTCTTAATACGTCATCAGGCTTTAAATGAAAAGATTTATTATTTCTTAAAGCTTGTAATATTTTTTGCGCTTTTGATAGATTATTGATATAACTTCCATCAACTCCGTCAAGTTGAACTATCGTGCCTTTAAATGAAGCAACTAATGCTGAGTTTGTTTTTTTGGCAGTCTCATATAGCCGTTTTAAGCATCCGTCATTCATAACGTCATCATTGTTCAATAAAACTATTAACTCGGAATTACACAATTCAACTGCTCTGTTCCAATTTGGATACATACCAAAATCAAAATCTGTCCTATAATAAAATATGTTGTTATACTTTGTGCAATATTCATTCATCAAAGCTTCTGTTTCATTGTCACCGACAGTATAATTATCAGAAATAATTATTTCATACTCAAAGTCAACTTTTTGTTTTAATATGCTGTCAATCGCTTCTCTAAGAACTTTTGCTCTGCCTTTATAAGTAGGAATACATACACTTAACAAAGGAGTATTCTGTTTGTTTTCTGAACCCGCTACTAAAACAGATTTTACGTTTTTCCATTTAGCCAAAGAATCATACGGCAAATCCCACGAATCAAAAAAATTTGAATTATACTTATTTATAATTTCTTTAAGCTCCATAATTCTTCCTCTTTTCTATTTGATCTGATATTAAAGCAATAGTAAACGCTAATACATCAGAAATAATGCCGGATAATCTAAACATCAGAACATATAGCATAACAGAATTTTCGTATACATTCGTGGATATCAGCAGCATTACCGATTCTCTGATGCCGATTCCTCCGGGTGAACCAGGAGTAATAAAGCCGATGATCCAGGCAAACATATATGCACCAACGATTCCAATAATATCACTGCTGATTATACTTGAACCGAATACAAGTCGTGCACAAATATAGTTTATTACAGCAGATATTCCGATAACTATAATATAATAGGAACAGCCGCAAAAAATAAATTTTTTGTTTTTGCCTTTTATCGCTTCAATATATCTGGAAAAATATCCTCCTAATTTTTTCCTCAGACAGAATATTATGATTATGGCTATAGTCAGGCATATTGCCCCTGCAATTAAAAATACAACAAAATTATCTTTATATTTTTCAAGCAGTACAGCAATTGATTTTCCCAACAGCAAAACGGAAAAAATTCCTGTTACAAATATATTGAAAAAAATATCTAATATAGTTGAGCAGGCTACATCAATATGACTGATGTCCATATCTGAGGCTAATTTATTTCTTCCGATATATTGAAAAACATTTCCCGGAAGATATTTCAATATGTTGGATTTTGCATATGTCGACATTGCTTTTTTAAAGCTTATTTCCTTATCTGAAAAAGCTTTTATAAAATTAAGCCACGGATAGCTGCCTGCTAAAACTGATACTGTTTGAAATGCTGCCGCAATTGCCAACGCACAAAGCATATTTTGACTTGTAAATTCTGAAAAATCAACATCCATTTCAATGATTTTTTTGACCAGGTATATGAGGGCAATAACGGTTAAACATATGCCCACAGGCTTCAAGTATTTTTTTATTTTATCCATATAACCTCTTCCTGAAGTGATAAATTTTCAGTTCACTTGGAAATTCTTTTAATAATATCCCCGACGACCTCGTTCATTCGGTCCCAGGAATACTTATATGCCTCGTTTTTCACATTTTCGGAAAATTCCTCTTCCTTGTTTTCTCTGAAATACCTGATAACGGCGTCGGCTAAAGCGTCGGGATCTTTTGGCTCAACAAGGAAGCCTGTTTTTCCGTCAATAACAACATCGGGCAGACCGCCTACCCTTGTAGCAATGACGGGCTTGTCAAAGCCGTAAGCAATCTGCACTATACCGCTCTGTGTAGCGGATTCATAGGGCAGGACAACAATATCCGAAGCGGCAAAATATTTTTCTATCTCCTTATCGGAAACATATCCGCTGACAACAGTCGTGTTAGCTTCAATGTTATTATTTTTTATAAGCGACATATATTCCTCTTTGTCGTTGCCGAACTCGCCTACTATAAGCAGTTGGATATTTTTTTCAAAATTGGTTATTTTCGGCATAGCGTTAATGATATGCTTTAAGCCCTTATATTCACGTACAAAGCCGAAAAACAGCAGCAGCTTTTTTCCGGGGGCTATCCCAAGTTCCTTATAAGCCTCGGAAGCGGTTATGTTTCTGAGCTTGAAAGCGTTAAAAGTCGGAAGGGCTGTGGTGGTGTATATGGGATCATTGATAATAGAGCAAAGATCATCAGCATCCATATGGGAATGTGTTATATATGCGCTGCCTGTTTTTAAAGTGAGCTTTGTAAGAAATCTGTCCAGAGGAAATCGCTCATGGGGAAAAACGTTATGACATACGAAGATCTTGGGGTATTTCTTTAAAAGCTTATTCAGAAAAAAATAACAAGGGGAGAAATAAGGGTGCCACCACTGAATTATAATGTGATCGGGGTTTATCTGCCTGATTTTTTTAGCAGTACTGAGCCAGTTGAAAGGGTTTGCAGTATTGATAAGATACTCAGCATCCTCAACTTTGCTTATATCGTTCTCATAGTCACGCTGTTCCTTCTTATACATAAATTTAGGGTACTGCATTTTGTATGAAACGGTGTGGACTTCGAAATCCTTTTTAAGATTTTTGACCATAAATCCTGTATAATGAGCTATGCCGCCCTTATACGGATATACAGGGCCGATCATTACTATTTTTTTCATTAGTCAGATCCTTTCAGCGAAGCGTCTTTATCGCTTTTTTCACAATCCATTTTTCTTACCCTGTACTGTACGTCCTCAAGGATTTTCCTGTTAGCCGCAATGGTATCTCCCAGCAGACCCACAATAACAGCCATAAAGCCCAGTATCATAAGTATAGCCACAAGGATAAGGAGCTGAACGTGGCCGCCTGCCCGTCCGAAGCTGCTGTCAATGAGATACCAGATACCTGTTATCAGACCCAGCAGAAAGCTTGCTGCACCAATGGTACCGAAGAATTTCAGGGGCTTGTACATAAGGAAAGAGCGGATGATTACCGAAGCCGAACGCTTCATATATCTCCACATACTCGAGAAAAGTCTCGAGGGGCGGGTCTCCCCGTTCGTCCTTATGGGAACGGAGGTCATTGCTATCTTGTTATGTCCTGCCTGGATAATGGTCTCAAGGGTATAAGTATAGTTGTTTACAACGTTCAGTCTCAGGGCAGCCTCCCTTGAATACGCTCTGAAGCCGCTGGGAGCGTCGGGTATATCCGTACCCGAAGCAACACGTACTACCCAGCTTCCCAGATGTTGGAACTTCTTCTTTTTCCAGGAAAAATGCTCGGTCTGGTCAATCGGTCTTTCGCCTATGACAATATCAGCCTTTCCGTCAAGAATGGGACGGACAAGCTTTTCGATATCTGCGCCGTTATACTGATTATCTGCGTCCGTGTTCACGATAATATCGGCACCCAGATGCAGGCAGGCGTCAAGTCCTGCCATAAATCCCTTTGCCAGACCCTTGTTCTGCTTAAAGGACACGATGTGCTGAAAGCCCAGCTCTCTTGCTTTTGCAACAGTATTGTCGCTGCTGCCGTCATTGATGATGAGATATTCGATCTCGTCGATGCCGTCGATGGCTTTCGGCAGGTCGTTATAGGTTATTTCAAGAGTTTCCTCTTCATTAAAACAGGGTATCTGAATAATTAGCTTCATTTACAATTATCCTTTCGTAGAAGCAATGCTTCTCATCTTATTTGTCATCAGCTGAATAACATAGTTCTATAATCAAAAATTTACTGCTTTGGAACCAGTCCAACGCTTTCAAGGGCAAATCCGAGGTTTCGGCTGTCATTTCTGCCGAGATCGACAGGCGACCACAATTCGGAGCTGAATTCGATGATGTTTGAATCTTCGATCATATCAGCGCTGATATCCGCTGTAAATTTACAGGATTCTTCAGAACCGTCCAAAGTGATAACGCCGATATTCTTTCCGTTGAATGATACGTCAATGGTGTAGATCCTTCCTTCAAAGGCTGAAACGGGTGTAATATTTGCTAAATTTACGTTTAGCGTATAATCATAACCCGGAAGGAAACCTAAATTTACCGATGTTTCAGTATTATTAGACCAGGCAAAGCGGTTTGATTCGATAGCGCCGAAGCCTGAGGCATTCAAATTCTTGTCAGAAAATGAGTAATACAACGCCTGTGACAGATTTTTTTCGGATATGGGGCGCACGATTATTCCGCTCAGAGGGAATCCGAGTGTTCTGGTATCGGAATATCCATAATCAGAGGGAGACCACAGATCCGAATGAAGGGCGATTACCAGCTTATTATCTCTGAAATCATCGGGGAATACCAGAATACTTATCCTTCCGTTGCATGAAGCAAGATCGGATGATGCATAAACATTTCCGTTTATGGATATTTCAAGAGGGAATTCGGTGCGGTTAAGCTGGGAATAAGGAATATATCCGGGTATTTCAAAGGTGATATTATAATATCCTTCGGGGATACTCAGATGAATGCTCGGGTCGCTTGAATTTGACCAGGCAAATGTGGTTTCCGGGTTATCAAATCCTTCGGTATAAAAGGCTCCTATCGGTATCTCGTATTCTCTGATGTGATCTGATAGTTTGAACAGATATATCTCGTTTTCATCCGAATAAAAGCTGTAGGGGAAGGGGATGAGGGAGATACGGTTTTGCTGCAGATCCTCACTGTGATATATTTTGTCAGAATAAATGCAGGATACTTCTTCGTTGATCATTACATAATCGCTTGTTGACAAAATATAGACATCTTCATACTGAGCTTTTATTTTCTCTGCTCTTTCGGTCAAGGATTCGCTATCTGCCGGGAAGAAGATATCTGCTTCGGTGATCTCTTTGACCGGGAGCGTTAAAGTGCGGATCAGAGTGTTGTCAATAACTACAGCGTCGTTTGAATCTACAAATGCACATACGTCATCAATTGTCTCCCACTCCATACGGGTGTCGTCGGAGCCTGAAAACATTGCAATATCATAAGGGAGCATAACTCCTGCTGCAACCGTGGAAACAGCAGCGTAAAGACCCTTTTTTGTAATAGTAATGCCTGCCAATACTGCTACAACAGCGATAAACGGTGCCCAGTAGCGTGCATAATAGTAGTAGTGGGGTATTTCCTTGGAAAGAAATGCCGCTCTGAACAGGATACAGTAAATAAAAGCAATAAGCACGGCAGAGGATGCGTGCTCCTCCAGCAGCTTTCTGCACTTAAATATCAGTGCGCACAGCAGAACGGGTAGGACCACTATTCCCGTAAGATATGCCAATCCCACGAGGGAATTTGTCTTGAACAGATGAGCAAAGCTTTCGGGGAACTGTTCGTTTCTGATTATGTTTAAGCCGCAAACGGCGGCAAGAAGCACGATGACTGCAGTAACGATATAAGCAAAGGCTTTATGAGCAATAAGCTTTTGTACAGCCTCTCTTGCCTTTTTGACAAAAACAAAAAAGAATCCGACTGCCGCCAGTATCGCAGCCATTACAGACAGAGCAATTATGCAGTTGTTATCATGTACAAAGGGCAGATATACTGATATGCGGTAGACAATATTATTTGTGGTATACGTGGGAGATGTAAAAAGCATCATACTGATACCGAGGATAAAGAATGCACAAGCAGCGGTATTTGCAGCAATATATATTTTCTTCTCCGAAATGATATACATATAGATGTATATCACCGCAAACATCGGGAGCATAGTGTAGATAGATACGTGGAAAAAGGAGAAAACTGCTATTGGAACTGCCGAAAATGCCGTATAGAATTTATCGTCGACAGCGGTAATGCAGAAGAGGAACACCGCCATTATCAGAGTAAGATACATCTCTGTCAGTGTGGATTTTGATACCCATATCACAATGGGTGACAATGCAGCTATAAACACAGAACATACTGTACTCAGCCTGCTCATCTTCAGATTGCTGCATATATAGAACAATATAAGAATAAATCCGATATATACATACGTATGCAGCTGTCCCATATTAGCCATACCGAACATCTTGCCAAAAAGAGCAAGCATAGCGGCATATGTGGGAATGCCGTGATAAATTCCCGATACTTCGCTGGGTCTGTCCTCAAGGCTTAATGTGGGCTTTCGGCTGTCGTACATATCATATCCTGCCATTTTTCTCACTGCGATGTAATAACTTGACTTGTCCTCAGCGCTTAAATTATGATATTCTTCAAAGTCCTTGACTCTTTGTGCTGTACCATTCATCAGGTCTATGGCTTTTACCTGGTAACCGCCCTGATCCTGACCCATTCCAAAATATCCGAATTTCGTAGCGGTGAGAACAGCCCCCACGATAAGAACAGCCGCCATAAGAAGGGAAATATCAAATTCGACGTTTTTGGGAGTGAATTTTTTGCTTACGGTCAGGAATCCCGTGACAGCAAGATTTACCAGGGTCAATATGATAACGGCAATCTTTACCGAAAAGCAGTCTGCCCAGAAAAGCACGCCGGAAATAAGAACATATTCCGCCAGACTGCCGAATATATCAAGAGCCGCAATAAGCCCGAACCTGCTTTCCCTATACGAAATGGCTCTGCCTATAAGCATTATATTCAGTATAAATAAAACAACGTAAATAAACTGCCCGGTGATCACTGAAAATCATTCCTTTCAAGAATTTCACAAGCTTTCTATGAGTCCGCATATCTTTTGTATGATAATGTTCCAGCGGTAATTTTCGTCTACATATTTTTTTGCATTTTCACACATCTGTGAATATTCTTCCCGATGAGTAAGCATATAATTAAGAGCGCCCTCAAATTCAAAATAATTATTGAAATAAAGTCCTGCATTGCTTTTTGTGCAGTGACCTTTGAGAACCATACATTTGCCGTTTACAAGCACGGGCTTATTATAGACCATACTTTCGAGCACTACCATAGAAAGGCTTTCAAACTCGGAAGCCAGAACCAGAAGTCTGCTGCCTTTGATCAAAGAAAACTTTTCCTCGTCGCTGACAAAGCCCAGGGATATAATATCGCTGCTCTTTGGAATGTCCATAACGCTTTTTCCCACCAGAACGAGCTTGAGATCATTTTTATTTCTCTTTTTATATTCGCTGAAATAATCAAATAGAATTCCGCAGCCCTTTGATTTGTCAATGCGTCCGATATACAAAATATAATCGTTGAGGGAATAGCGTTCTTTGGCGTCAAAAAGCGATGCTTCATCGGGAACATCAACGCCTACGCCTGCTATTACCGACGGCGTGTTTTCAACTCCGAATTTCTTTTCGATAAAGCTTTTTTCTTCGGATGTGTTATATATTATTGCTTTCGCACCTTTGAATACATTTTCGTAATATTTAAGGTATATTGGCGGCTCATCGTGAGCTGTGGGAAGGAGAAAGGCATTATCAAGACCCATTACCATACTCCGTGCAGTAATGTAATAAAGATAAGTCATAAAAATAATAACCGAATACTCAGAGTGATGCTCCTTGATATATTCCACACAACCGGGGCAGTAGGGACCCTGCTCGTCTATCCATCGATCCTCCTCCTGAGGAGTGTGCTCTCCGCAAAGAACTTTTTCGGAAAGACGGTTAAATCTGTCCATATCCCTTTTTTTCTCGGTTTTAAATCTTCTGACGGTTATGCCGTTGATGATCTCTGTGCCCTCGGGATAATAATTCTCCCAGTCGGTATAATTCAGTGCACAGGTAGTGATCACCTCGACATCGTATATATCAGAAAGCTTTTCAGCCAGCTGGCGGCAGTGCAGTTCCGAGCCGCCGTTTACCTCAAGACCGTAGCGCTGATTAACCAGCGCAATTTTTTTCCGCATTTTCAACGATCCCTTCAAAAAAATTCATATATTTTTCGACTATAACGTCCCATGCAAAATTGCTCTTAACATACTGCCTGCCGTTTTCGCCCATAGCTGCGGCAATTTCCTTGTTTTTAAGGATATAATCCACGCAGCCCTCAAAGTCAAAATAATCCTTGAAATAAAGACCTCCGTTGGACTCGGAAACGAAATTCTTCGTTACATTGCAGTCCTCGCTTACGAGAACGGGTCTGCCGCAAAGCCAGCTTTCCATTATAACAAGTGAAAAGCTTTCGTGCTTTGAGGGCTGGCACAGCAGCTCTGCCGCTGCCTGTGCATTATACTTGTCCTGTATATCAACAAATCCCAGATCGACTATTCTTCCGCTGTCGGTAAGCTCACGGGGCAGCTCTATCTTTCCGCCGCCTATAAGGATCAGCTTCAGCTCGGTATCTCTTCTTTTCAGATATTCTGCGTAATACTTAACAAGAGTGTCGACATTCTTGCCCGAATCCTTACGCCCTGCGTAAAGAATAAAGGGAGAATTTATGCCGAATTTGCGGCGGAAGTCTTCACCGTCCGAAACGAGGTCGGTATAAACACCCTCCCCCAGAACAGCCTGATTAACCGAGGAAAAATCAAAAATTCTGTTTGCCAGATCGTATTCGGGATTTGCGTGGTAAATTATTCCCGCAATGTTCCGGAATACCTCTTTGAATATATCCATATACACATAGGATTCATCGTGGAAGCAAGGAATAAGCACCGACTTTTCGGGACAGACCTTTAAACCGTTAACGGTCGTTCCGAACATATAGGGAATGAATACGAAAACGCTGTACTCGTCCTTATGCTCTGCGATGTAGCTGCACAGGTCGGGACTGTTTACCATTTCGTCAATATATATTTTTTCTTCTTCGGCAGTTATCTTCTGATTGTTGATAAGCTTGAAATTTACGGCGTCAAAAGCAGCGGTATCTCTTTTCCTTACCTTGAAGCGGCGTATCTTAAAGCCGTGAACTGTGTCCTCGCCCTCTTTGAAATAATTGTCATTCCAATCGGCTGAAAATTCCTTGACGCAGGTTGTGAGTATCTCGACCTCAATTCCGCTTTCATGCAAATGAGTAGTCAGACCCCGAAGCTCCATTTCGGCGCCGCCGGGTATTTTCTCGCTGTACCAAGGGATCACAAACCCTATTTTCTTCATAGCTTTGCCTCCGGAAAATTATTTGATGCTTTCAATAAAGCTACTTAACTGAGAAACAAACATATTTCTGACATTTTCGTATGAGAAGTATTTCAGCCTTTCGTTCTGACCCTTTACGACCTCGTTTTTCAGTTCGTTATCCTTTACGAGCCTGTCTATGAGCATAGCCGTTTCAACGGGGTCTTTGCTGTCGATAAGCAGCCCCGAGCCGCCCAAAGTGCTGCTTATAGCACTGCTGTCATAAGCAATGACAGGCACATTAAAATACATAGCTTCAATGAGCGGAACACAGAAGCCCTCGTGTTCGCTCATACAAAGGAATACATCTGCCAGACGGTACCAGGCAAGTATGGAATCAAAGCTTATCTGACCGGTGAAAATAACATCTTCAAGCATCAGTGCTTCTGCATATTTTTTTAGTTTGCGGCTGTATGCTTCCATACCGCTGTCGGAGCCTACAAGTATAAGACGTGATTTCTTATTTATAAATTTCTTGTAGTATGCAAAGGTGGCAATGACATCCTCCTGTTTTTTGTTTGGGGCTAATCTTCCCACAAACACGATATTTGTATATCCGTCGTCCGAGTATTTATCTATCAGCTGACGGTTCGGAGCTTTATCGTAATCGGAAAAGGGAATAAGTATGGGACGAACAGTCATAGGACATTTGTAGCCCATTCTTTTCAGATCGTCCGCATTGTACTGGGAAACTGATATCACATATTCAATGGTATCGGCAAGGTCTTTTGTGCCCTTGTAGCCGTACTCGGTAAGATTTTTTGAAACAAGGCTATAGCCTGAAAAAAATTCGGGCGGAGTGATATTATGATATATCATTATCTTGTGCCCGTTCATCTCCTTGAGCTTATAGCACAGATCGGTTCCTGTGCTGTGATTGAATATGATGATATCATCTTTCTTCACAGCAGGCAGCTTGTCTATCCTGTGGATATCAGGACCTGACACTCTTTTGTCGATGTTCTCGGCATATATTCCCGTTTTATAACCCATTTCGGATATAACATTGCTTATTGCCCGTGCATCGTTGCCTACAGCGTCGCCAAAGGAAACAGTGGGCATAACCTGATATATGTTCATACAGTTAATTTTCTCCCCGGTTTTTTAGTTCTGAATTTTCCTTTTCAAGCAAAGCGATCCTGTCGTTTAGTGTCTCTATCTCCGATGAAGCGGTTTTAAGCTTCAGCTCAAGGACGCTCAGCTTATCGGCAAGCTCGTTTATCCTGTCCGTTTCGCTTTGTGTCTCAGACTGCCGCTTTAAATTATGGAAGAATGAATTGAGCACTCTGACATTGAATGCATTAAATTCGTTCTGAGCGGCAACAATAGGCTCCACATAGAACTTTGTCAGCTTGCGTATTACCCTTTTGACAAAAACTACAAGCTTATTGCCCGTAAGAGGACGATAGGAAATTACATTATAATAATTGTTGAGATAATTCATATTCTGTTCAAGCTCGGGCAAATTAAGCTCAACGCTGCTGTCTGCAGCAGTATCTGTCACCTCGCTGAAGGAAAGCATATTATATGAATATCCTTTTTCCCTTATTTCCTGTCTGATTTCATTCATTATTTTTTCAATATTTATTTCCATTTTTATCCTTCTTTCTTGCAATCACCGCATAATCCTGACTTCCGAAAAGCATATTCTGTACGGTTGCCATTGCAGTATTGAATTCTTCTTCGTTTTTCAGAGGGGGAATAGTGATGTCAGGTTTGCTGCTTTCCGTAAATACTGTTTCAATGCTGCTGAACCCTGCATTTTTCAGCAGATATTTCAGCGTTTCGGGATGAACGGGTTTTACGTGGGACGGATCAATATAAAAAGCGTTTACATAAATAGACAGAGACTGTGGATTAGGCGTTTCCATTATTATCACGCCGTTGTCCGACAGCTTTGAATATGCCGTTTCTATTAGATTTATTATCTGATCTACAGTCAGATGTTCCACTACCTGACCTACGAATATTCCGTCTACGCTTTCAAGTCTGCTAAGATATCCGATACCATCGTCGCATACCGCATTAAGACCCAGAGAACAGCAATATTCGGCAAAATCGGGATATGTGTCCACTCCCACGGCGGACAGACCATTGTCTCGCATAAGCTCCAGAAATTCGCCTCTGCCGCAGCCGATATCAAGAATGCTTCTGCAGTTCCTGAAATATTCAAGATATGTCTCCTGACGCTGTTTAACAGTTTCTCTGGAACCTCGGAAATAATTTTCAAATCTGAAATAGTCGATCCCCGAATATTCATCTGATGAGGCTTTCCGGCTTTGTTCTAATGCAGGAACGGGTGCTGCCGATGAAACTGCAGCAGATGGTTTATTCAGCTTTGAAACAATATAATTCACTCTGTCATAATCTGAGATCATCCTGCTTATTTCCGAATTAAGATTTCTCACATTTATGCATAAGCCTTCGTAGCTTTGAAGCTGAGCATTGAGATTTCTTACATTCTCACTTAAGCCTTCGTAGCTTTGAAGCTGAGCATTGAGATTTCTTACATTCTCGCATAAGCCTTCGTAGCTTTCAAGCTTTAAGCTTAGATCGTTCACTTTTTCATACAGCTCATTATATCGTTGGGCTTCCCTTTCATAGTCATCTATCTTTTTCTGCATATCGCTGCATTTGCGGGTAAGCTGTTCGATCTCCGCCCTATTTTCCAAACACAGGGCATCGACGTGCTCATACAGCGGTTTCATTATTTTTCTGAAAAGTTTTGAAAAAAAGTTCATCTATAGATACACCTCTAATCGTTGGGGAGCTTCCATTCGTGAGAAATACGTGCAATTCCCACGTCTCTTTCGGTGGAAACCATTTCTATCGTACAGGCTTCACGGTAATAGTCTACGGGAATGCCGTTTCCGCTTTCTATTGCAATATCTATGAGATACTCTGCAGGCAGGAGACTGACATTTTTCAGCTGTATAACAGTTCTGCCGTCTTTTGTAATATCAAAATCCTCCAGCATATCAAGACGGGTGTTTGTGCCGTAGCACTGAACGCCTGCACGGTTAAAGATGCCTATTCCGAAAACGGCGTCACGGATAGGTTCCTTTACGGTGAAATCAATGGTTATAAAGATATCCGAGCCGGTCTTAAAGACCTTGCGGACAATATTATCAGCGTCTGTTACCGTAACGGCAGTGATCTGAGCGTTACGGTTTCCCCAGCGCTTTTCGGCAGCAGGAGCGTTTTCTTCTGATGCAGGTTCAGATGAGGCATTGGCGGGATTTTCGGGAGAGCTTTTATTATCCGCCTTGATGACCTCTGCAGCCGCTTCCTTATCCTGACGTTTCTGCAGCATAAAGTCGCAGTAGTCCATATGGATAAGCTTGGGCTTTCCCTCTTCTTTGATAAGACCGTCGTGTATCCATATGGAACGGTCACAGATCTGTTCGATCTGACCCAGCGAATGAGAAACGATAACAATAGTAGTTCCCTTTGATTTTATTTCCTGAAGCCTGTTAAAGCATTTGGTCTGGAATGAAACGTCTCCCACGCCAAGTATCTCGTCGATAAGAAGAATTTCGGCATCAACGTTAATGGCAACAGAAAAGGCAAGGCGCATATACATTCCCGAGGAATATGTTCTTACCGGGTTATCAATAAACTCCTCTATCTCTGAAAAGTCAATGATAGTCCGTATACGCTCATCGATCTCTTTTTTGGTAAGCCCGAAAATTGCGGCGTTGGTATAGATATTTTCACGTCCGCTCATATCGGGGTGAAAGCCTGCACCAAGCTCTATAAGGCTTGAAACTCGTCCCTTGATGTCGATCGTTCCGCTGTCGGGGTACATTATCCTTGTAAGGAGCTTGAGCATTGTGCTCTTTCCGCAGCCGTTGTGACCGATTAGACCTATTGCCTCGCCTCGTTTTACGTCAAAGGATATGCCGTTTAACACGTTGTGCTGTTCATATCTGCGGCGGCTTTGGAACAGTATCATTTCTTTCAGGCTGTAGCCCTTGTCGTAATACAGCTTAAAGGATTTATGAACATCTTTAACGCTGATCACCGTTTCGTTATTCACCTTGCGTCCACCCTCCCTTCATATTACAGCGACTCTGCAAAGCGCTTCTTGAGCTTGTTAAAAACAACGAAGCCAATAACAAGAAAAACTATTCCCAATATTCCTGCCCAAAGCAGAGTGCTCATATCAGGGCGGGTCTTGTAATAAAGAATATCTCTGTAAGCGGTAATTATGTGGCACATAGGATTAAAATGAAACAATGTCTGAAATGCTTCCGGTATCATAGTCTCCGAGTACATTACGGGGGTAAAATACATCCACGCCATCATTACGATGCCGAGAATATGCTCCAGATCCCTGAAATATACGGTAACGGCCGAAGAGATAAGGGCAACGCCCAAAGCGAGGATATACTCAACTATCATTACCGCAGGCAGATAGCACAGAGCAGCAAAATTAAGCCCTACTCCCGATATCAGCAGCACAGCGAATATTACAATAAAGCAAAGCAGCATATTGACAAAGCAGCTTGTAACATAAGCAATGGGCAGGACTTCTCTTGGAAAGTATATTTTTGTTACCATATCCTTGCTTGCGAGTATGGAGCTTGAGCCGCCCGTAACAGAGGCGGAAAAGAATATCCACGGAATAAGGGCAACAAACAGAAAAATATAGTATTTGTCAACGTCTACTACTCTCATAATAGTTGAAAATACTATAGAATAAACCACCATCTGCAGAAGAGGATTGATAAAGGTCCACAAAAAGCCCAGTACAGAGCCTTTGTAGCGGCCTCTGAGATCCTTTCTGACCAGACTGAATATCATTTGTCTGTAATCGTATATTTCCTTGATTATTTTCATACTTTAAGAACTCCAAAAGCGTCGGGAAGATCCGACAGTTTTATAATTATTTTTGCAGTTGTATTTTGCTTCGCCAGTAGTCCAGAATATCTCCGAGGGAGTGGACAATGTCGATAACAGGGGTCCAGCCTGTATCTTTTTTCAGCTTGGATATATCCGCTTCGATAAAAGGGACATCTGCAGGGCGGAAACGTTCTTTGTCTGTCTCCACGCCTATTTCGGCAGAGGAAAGCTCGATTATCTTATCCAGAATTTGCTCAATGGCAATTGCCTTTCCGCTTCCCACGTTGTATGTTTCGCCGCTTCTGCCCGAAAGTGCTATTTCGGCGTAGGCTCTCACGATGTCGCGGACATCGGTAAAGTCACGTTTTGCAGACAGATTTCCCACTCTTATCACAGGCTCTCTGAGACCTGCTTCTATCTCAGCCGCCTGCTTGCAGAAATCGGATACCACAAACTGAGGAGCCTGTCCCGGACCTATGTGGTTGAATGCCCTTACGGAGATGATATCCATTTTGTAAGCCTTTGCGTACAGGCTGCCTATCATATTCTGAGTAAGTTTTGTAACGGCATATATATTTGCAGGCTCGGGCGCCACATCTTCGCTTACAGCGGTGCTGCGGTTTGCGGCATAGCCGTATTCCTCCCCCGAGCCGATGAAAATGATCTTTGGGGAGAGGTCTGTCTTTCTCACCGCTTCAAGCAGGTTTATGCTTCCCTTTATGTTTATATCCGCAGTAAGTGCAGGCTTTTTCCATGACAGAGCAACAGAGCTTTGTGCGGCAAGATGGAATATGCAGTCGGGCTTCTTTTGTGATATAAGCTTCAGTATATCGTCTTCCCTGAGTATATCCAGATCTGCCGTTTCATAGCTGCCTTTTGCAGGGATAGTTTCGGCAGGGAGCTTGGTGGCACATACTTCCCAGCCTCTTGAGAGCAGTTCTTCTATCAGATAGCTGCCCACAAATCCGCCTGCGCCGATAATCAATGTTTTCATATTATTTATCAGTCCTTGATCCTTCGGAGAATTATTTGCCGATGCTTATCTCATGAGAAACAAGCTCAAGATCGTTCTTTACCATACCCTCAACCAGCATAGGGAAGGATATCTCACGCTTCCAGCCAAGCTCCTTTTCAGCCTTTGCGGGGTCTCCGAGGAGAAGATCCACTTCGGCGGGACGGTAGAATTTAGGATTGATCCTTACAATAGTTTTTCCTGTTGCGGCATCTGTACCGATCTCGTTTACGCCCTCGCCGCTCCATTTTACGTCAATTCCCAGAGCCTTGAAGGAAAGCTCCACAAACTCACGTACAGTATGGGTCTCGTGAGATGCGATAACGTAATCGTCGGGCATGTCCTGCTGGAGCATGAGCCACATAGCTCTAACATAATCCTTTGAATGGCCCCAGTCACGCTTTGCGTCCATATTTCCAAGCTCCAGGCAGTCCTGAACGCCCAGCTTTATCCTTGCGGCAGCGTCGGTGATCTTTCTGGTAACAAACTCGAGTCCTCTTCTCTCGCTCTCATGGTTGAAAAGGATACCCGAGCAGGCAAACATATCATAGCCCTCTCTGTAGTTTCTTGTTATCCAGTGAGCGTAAAGCTTTGCAACGCCGTAGGGGCTTCTGGGGTGGAAGAAGGACTTTTCGGTGTAGCCGCCGAAATTCTCTCCCTGATCCTCAATGCAGCCGCCGAACATTTCGGAGGTGCTTGCCTGATAGTATTTTGCATCGGGCTTTACTGTGCGTACAGCTTCGAGAATGTTGGCAGCGGCAACGCCTGTGATGTTTGCGCTGGCAACAGGCTCTCTGAAGGACTGGGCAACAAAGGACTGAGCTGCAAGATTATATATCTCATCGGGCTGAGACTCCTTTATTGCATTTATCATTGCAGCCATATCGGTGATATCGCCGAAAATAAAGTTTATCTTCTTCTTTGCTTCTGTGCCTTCAAGATTGCCGAAATCAAGTCTGGACTTGCGTCTTACAAGACCGTATACCTCGTAACCCTTTTCAAGCAGGAGCTCTGCAAGATATGAACCGTCCTGACCTGTAACTCCTGTGATAAGTGCTCTTTTCATTATTTATTCCTCCATTAAGTTTTCGCATTGTTTCAAAACATTTTCCGCGGTTTTGTTTATATCAAAATTTTCGATAATGCGTTTCTGAGCGTTCCTGCCGTAGACTGCACGCAGCTCATTGTCTGCGATAAGCTTATTGAGGGCGTCCGTTAGATCGGAGACGCTCCCCACTTTTACTGTCAAGCCTGTTTCTCCGTCAAGGCTCACAAAGGGCACACTGGTCTCAAGGTCTGTATTTATAACGGGCTTGCCGTAGACCATCGCCTCAAGCTGGACAATCCCGAATGCCTCACTTTTCTCCACAGAGGGAAGCACAAAGATATCGCAGTCGGAAAAGGCAGATCTAAGGTCTTCATCGGACAGATTTCCCATAAAATGAACTCTGTCTCCCAAGGCTTCGGCACGGCTTTTGAGCTGTTCCTCGTCCGAGCCTTTGCCCACGATGAAAAGCTCTGCTCCGTTTACTTTTTGAAATGCGTCTATCAGAACGCCTATGCCCTTGTAATAAACAAGTCTGCCCACGAAAAGCACCTTTAACCTGCTTTTATCGGCAAGCCGTTCCGAAAGAATAGGCCGTGTCTTTGCGTTCAGATATTTTTCCGTATCTATCCCGTAGGGGACGAGACGGCATTTCTCCCTGTAATGAGAGATATATGATGAACCGCCGATATAACCTTCGGTGGTGGTGAAAATTGCGTCGGCACGTTTTAAGAGCTTGTGGATAATGGGGTCGATAAGCTTTAAAAGCTTTTTTTGCTTGATTATATCGCTGTGCCACCAGACCACAAGCTTTCCCTTGAAGCCCGACATAAGCACCGCCAGATCTCCCAGAGGGAAGGGGTCGTGAAGAATGATGACGTCGGAATTTTTGGCATATCGCCTTACAAGTCCGAAAAAGGAGAGAGACAGGGGCATTGAGAAATAGATGCCCAAGCTGCCTGCTCTTGTTACATTTACGCCGTTTACGGACTCCTTTTTGCCTTTGCCCTTAGGCTGACATACAAGCACCTGCATATCCGAAACACCCATAAGCTTTTCGGCAACGTCCTTTATTACGGACTCTATTCCGCCTATCCAGGGGGAATAGAGCTTATTTATCTGTAAAATTCTCAGCTTCTTCACTTTAACAGATCCTCAAATACGCCCCGGAGCATTTCGGCACTTTTTTCCCAGGAAAACTGCTCTGCACGCTTTATGCCCATAGCGCTTTGCTTTTTTGCAAATCCTTCGTCAAGTATCTTTATAAGCGCCGCCGATATTTCGGGAACGCTGTATGGGTCTGCAAGGATACCGCAGTCACCCATTACCTCGGGAAGAGAGGTGGCTTTTGAAGCGATAACGGGAACACCGCAGGACATTGCTTCGAGAGGAGGCATACCAAAGCCCTCGTAAAGCGACGGAAAGCAGAATGCGGCGGCGCCGTTCATTATTACGGGAACGTCGTCATCACTTAAATAGCCTGTAAAAATGACCTTATCTGTCAGTCCCAGCTCTTCTGTCCTTCTGAAAATATCATCATAAAGCCAGCCCTTTCCTCCTGCTATCACCAGCATCGGGATATCGGGCTTTTCCGCCAGAGCAGCGGCATAGGCTTCGATCAGTGTCCGGATATTTTTCCTTGGCTCAAGGGTGCCCAGGTAAAGGTAGTAATCTCCGCGGATACCGTATTTCTCCGCAGTGCTTTTGCAGACGGCAGCCTTGTCCTCAATGGGATAAAACCTTTTGCGGTTTGCGGCACAGGGGATAACACATATTTTTTCGGGTTCGACATTGTAATGCTTTATTATCTGCTGCTTGCTGAAATCGGAGATGGTGACTATCCTGTCCGCCCGCTTTATGGAACGGGCAAGAGTAAGCTTCAGCATTGCTTTAGTGCGGAAATTCATAGTTTCGGGGTGATCTTTTACTACGGTATCGTACACCATAAGGACCTTCTTCCCCTTGGCAAAGGGCGGCAGGTAATAATTGAAAAACATGGTTATATCCGACTTGTTTCTGAAAAACAGCCTGTACGGCAGAGGGACGACGCTCCATATTAGCTGATACAGCGTAGCGCTGAACCATCGGCAGCAATTGATGCTGACATTGGGAAGATCAAAATCGGCAGCTGCGTCCCTGTGCTTTCCACGGGGGTCGAAAAACTGCAGGCAATATTCATTATTTTTATCAAGCCTGAGCAGAGCGTTTATCATTTCCTGCTGATAATATCCTATGCCGGATTTTGAGCTGTGGAGCATAGGCTGGATATTAAGGGATATTTTCAAATCAAACTAACTCATTTCTGTTGCAGATTTTCAGGTTTTCGATGACCTTTTTAACATTCTGTGTGCTGTCCTTGGCACAGATGAGAAGCGCGTCGTCGGTATCGACCACCACAAGATCCTCTATTCCTACCAGAGCGATAAGCTTTTTGTTGCCGCATACAGATGTGTTCTTGGTGTCAATGGTTATAACATCGCCCTGGACCATATTGCCGTATTCATTGGTACGGTTGATGCGCTCCAGCGCAAGCCAGTTGCCCACATCGTCCCAGCCGAAGTTTCCGGGAATGGTATAAACATCGGAGGCTTTTTCCATTACGCCGAAATCAATGGACTCTGAGCGGAATTTCGGGAATATTTCGTTCAGCTTTTCGCCAAAGCAGTCTGTTCCGAAGCATTCGGCTATCTGTGCAAGACCCTCTGTCATATCCTTGAGGAACTTGTCGATGTTTGCAAGAATGGACGAAGCCTTCCAGACAAACATACCGCTGTTCCAGAGGTATTCTCCCGAATTTACATATTCCTTTGCCAGCTCTATATTGGGCTTTTCGACAAATCGTTTTACCTTGTAAACGCCGGAGAAGGGGCTTCCCTCGGGGTCGAAATTGATATATCCGTAGCCTGTTTCGGGATATGTGGGGGTTATGCCTATGGTGACAAGCTTTAACCCGTCCTCGGCAACGGAAACGGCTGATTTCAGCGTATCAAGGAACATCTGATTGAATTTGATAAGGTGGTCTGAGGGCAGCACGATCATCACCGCATCGCCGTACTTCTTTTTTATAACGGAAGCCGCCAGTCCGATGCAGGGAGCAGTGTTGCGGGATGCGGGTTCCAGCAGGATATTCTCCTCGGGAATGCCGTCTATCTGCTCTTTGACCAGGTCGGAATAAGCGGCGTTTGTAACGATAAACACGTCCTCGGGTTCTACAAGACCCTTGAGTCTGCCTACAGTCTTCTGAAGCATAGTTTCTCCATCGCTTGTAAGGGAGAGAAACTGCTTGGGCATACTATTACGGCTTTTTGGCCAGAAGCGTTCACCCTTGCCTCCTGCCATAATAACAGCAACGTTTTTCATATGTCGGACTCCTTTTTACTTTATTTGTTTTTAAGCATACATATTTATATTATTATACTATAAAAATCATCAAAAAACAAGCTTTATCCCGCAAAAATTACTTACACATTTATATATTGGCAATTATGCATAAAAAATGCGCTGATTTTAAGGCTAAGTTGACATTATGGCAATCGTACAACTATTTGTTTCCCGTCAAGACAATAAAAAGCTGTTTCCCGTGCAGAGAAACAGCTTTTTTTATTTGGCTCAGTGACAGCTTCCGCCGCAGCTGTGAGAGCCGCAGGAATGACCCGCCGAGTGGCTGTGATGACTGCACATAACGTCAGGGTCAAAGCTGAGACTACCGCCTAAAAATGCCTTCACAGCCTCATCGGCACTGCCGTTTGCGCCGCCGTAAAGCCTTATGCCAGCCTGAGCCAGAGCATTCTGCGCTCCTCCGCCTATACCGCCGCAGATAAGCACATCAACACAGTTTGCCTTCAGAAAGCCTGCCAGTGCCCCGTGACCGTTTTCGGGAGCGGCAACGACTTCCTCGCCCGTTATCCTGCCCTCCTCGGCGTCATAAAGCTTGAAAAAGCTTGTGTGACCGAAGTGCTGAAAGATGTCTCCGTTATCATATGTTACTGCAATTCTCATAATACACGTTCCTTTCGTTTTAACATCTGTGTTTTTTACAGCATGACTGTGGGTGAGTCTTTGCGGTCTTGGCATATGACTCACTCCTTGCTGCCTTACCGCAATGTGTTTTCTGTCTTGTGTTTTGATTTATTATTTAAAAAAGAGAAACTAATTAAAGAACAAAGAATAAATATTAAAGATTAAAGAATAAACATTAAAGGACAAAGAATAAAGAACAAAGAATAAAGAACAAAGAATAAAGAATAAATATTAAAAGATTAAAGGATAAAGAATAAATATTAAAGGTTAAAGAATAAAGAATAAATATTAAAGGTTAAAGAATAAAGAATAAAGAATAAAGAACGGCGGGGGAGCCGCCGTCAAACTTTATCATACAGTCTGTGCCTGTGCGCTCCGTACATTATCCGCAAGGAAGGTTATAAATGTGTCGGGAGGCACGGGCTTGGAGTAATAATACCCCTGGAGATAGTCACAGCCGATCTCCGACAGCAGCTTTACCATCTCAATGGTCTCCACGCCCTCTGCCACTATCTTCTTTTTAAGGGAGCGGAGCATTTCCACAGTGTGCCTGAGAACGATGAAGGCTTCTTCGTTTTCCATAGCGGGCCAGAGAATGCTCTTGTCGATTTTGACGATATCGGTGGGCAGGGTGATAAGGTAATTTGCGGTGGAAAATCCCGTTCCATAGTCGTCCATGGAGAAGGTCACGCCCCGTGAAATGAGCCTGTTCATATTGCCCAGCAGTGCGTCATAGTTCGCAAGACCTGCGGTCTCGGTTATCTCGAAGTTTATCTGCTCGGGAGATATGCCGAATTCCTCCATAATGCCCATAAGCTGCGAGCTGAGCTTTTCCTGGGCGCACTGGAGAACAGAAAGGTTCACCTCGATGTATTTTATTCCGTATGCCTGCGCCTTTCCGCTTTTTAAGAAGCGGCACACCGAGCGGAAGGAAAGCTCTCCTATTTCGGGGATAAGTCCGTTTGCCTCGGCAAGGGGAATAAACTCCTCGGGGCTTACAAAGCCAAGCTCCTTGTCTATCATTCGGATAAGGGCTTCGGCGCTGGAAAAGCTTCCCGTTTTAATATCGAAAAGAGGCTGGTAATACATCTGGAAGGAGTCGTCCTTTATTGCCTGCTTGATGGCTGCAAGGACTTTAAGCTCTCTCTGCTTTGCTTCCAGGGAGCCTGCGGTCATCTCCACAACCGTTTCCTTGCCGCCCTTCATTGAATTGAGGGTGTAGTCGATGGCGTCACGTATATCCTTTACGGTGGAGACAAAGCCCGGATATGTAAGGGTGCATATATAAGGTGTGACGGGGGCTTCGATACCGTTCATACTTACGGGCTTTTTGAAAAAATCCCGGAGGACAGCCGTAAGCTCGGAGGCGGAGGCGGTTTCGGATATTATAACGAATTCCCAGTTTCCCAGATAAAAAAGCTCGCTCTTTTTCAGCCGCTTTTTCAGGTCTTCGGCCACAATGGCACAGATGGCTCCGCTTTCTCTCAGACCGAGTATCTCTGCGAAATAGCTCAGTCCCTGAGGGCAGAATGCCGCCGCTGCAAAGGATTTGTTCCTTTCCATATATGACTCCGCCGTAATGTAGAAGGCTTCGGCGTTGAAGCAGCCTGTGCTTCTGTCCACATATTCGGCAGGATTTTCCAGAGAGATATAAAAGGTGAGCAGGGAAAGGGCTATCATATAATTTCCGATTATCTGCTCGGGGAAGAGAAGCTGTACAAGAGATGCGATTATGGTAAGGGTTATAAAGACCGCAACGGATACTATCTGAACGGGCTTCAGCTTTTTTCTGAACCGTACCACAAGGGCAAACTCGTAGGCAAGTATGAGAAGTGCGGCGCCAGCAAGCAAAAGGAACAGCGGACCGTGCCGGTAGGTCATATTTTCATCGAAATAGATGACAAGCTTTGTGAACGGGGTGGTGAACAGGAGCAGGCTGTTAAGCGCCACAGTCCCCAGGACGATGAACTTATCGGGAGAACCGGTTCTGTCGTGCCTTGTGATCTTCGAAGCGTAGCAGAGGGACAGGGGTGCAAGGTTCTCATAGGCGAAGAGATAGGCGATATTCAGAGTATAGTTTAGCCACAGGGGATAGTCCGCCGCATCTCTCAGCATACTTGTGGTGAAAATATGCAGCACCGATGAGGCAAAGGTAGCAAAGAGCATTGCCACGAAAACAAAGTTAGCCGATGTGCGGAACTTGTCTCTTATGGCATAAAGTATCATAAGCACCAGCAGCAATACCGATGCGGCGTATTCATACTCGGTAACAAAATCTGTTGCGTTCATTTTTTCGCCCTCCTCTCCCATATGCGGAACTTATACCGTAATACCTATATACTATAATAATGTAATTGTTTTCTTTTTAGTTTTATCATAGCACAGGCAGAAATTTTTGTCAATATGTGATGAAAGTTTTATCGCATAATCTGCGTTTTCAACAAAACGTGACGGCGCTTTAGCCGCTGAATTGTGCCCGGCTCGAATGTCTTTACAATTTGGTATGAAACAGTCCTCAAAAAATGTTAAAAAAGGGCTTGACAAACGGATATGAATGTGGTATTATATTATTACCTCTTGATTGGGGTTTATTTTTTTGCGCCTTTTTACAAAAAAGGGCGTCATAAGCCCCGGGCGGCAGGACAGGCTGATGCGTGTCACATTTGCCGGAGAGGGAGGCAATGGCAACTGCAAGCAGTTGCCTAAACAACGAACGCTGCAAAAGCAGCATTAACAGGAGGTGCCGATATGAGAGTAAAGGTAACATTGGCTTGCACAGAGTGCAAACAGCGCAACTACAACACTAAGAAGAACAAGAAGAACGATCCCGACAGACTTGAGATGAACAAATACTGCAAGTTCTGCAGGAAGCACACTCTCCACAGAGAGACCAAGTAAGGCGGAGGAACAGCTATGGCAGATAAAAAATCCGCATCAAAAGCAGAAAACAAGACTGCCAAAAAAGCTCAGGCTAAAAAGCCCAACAGAGTTGTGAAGTACTTCAAGGATCTGAAAAGTGAGTTCAAAAAGGTGGTATGGCCTTCAAAGAAAACCGTTATCAACAACACAGGAGCAGTTCTTGCGGCTATGGTCGTAAGCGGCATTGCTATCTGGGGACTCGATACAGGCTTTGCATATCTTCTTAAAGGACTTCTTTCAATGGCAGGCTGAGACAAGGGTGTATTCCCCAAGTCATTTCTAAAGGTTTTCACCAAAAATATAAACGGAGGCAGATCATATGTCAGAAGCAGCAAGATGGTACGTTATTCACACCTATTCCGGATATGAAAACAAGGTTGCTCAGACTATCCTCAAGGTTGTTGAAAACCGCAAGCTTCACGATCTCATTCAGGAAGTTATGGTTCCTACCGAAAAGGCTATGGAAAAGAATGACAAGGACGTGCTTCGTGAAGTTGAGCGAAAGGTTTTCCCCGGTTATGTACTGGTGAAAATGATCTTAACCGACGACAGCTGGTACGTTGTCCGCAATACAAGAGGCGTTACGGGCTTTGTTGGCCCCGGAAGCGAGCCTGTCCCTCTCACTGAGAAGGAAGTCGCTGCGCTGGGCGTTGAGCGGGGCGTTAAGGCAGCCGAAGCTGATTTCAAGATCGGAGACAGAGTTCAGATTACCGCAGGTCCTATGGAAGGCTTCACCGGCGAGGTGAAGGGCATAAACACCGAGGACGGCACTGCAGACGTTTCCGTATCCATGTTCGGACGCGAGACCCTTGCTACCCTGGAAATTAGCCAGGTCAAGGCAGCGGACGAATACTGATTCCCGAATTTCTAAATTTCTCTGCATTGTGATATGCAGCAACACGATTTATGGAGGTGTGCATTATGGCACAGAAAGTTGTTGGCTTAATTAAGCTTCAGATCGCAGCAGGTAAGGCTACACCTGCTCCCCCTGTTGGCCCTGCACTTGGTCAGCACGGTGTAAATATTATGGCATTCACCAAGGAATTCAACGAGAGAACTAAGAACGATATCGGTCTTATCATTCCTGTTGTTATCACAGTTTATGCAGACCGTTCCTTCACATTCATCACCAAGACCCCCCCTGCAGCCGTTCTTATCAAGAAGGCTATCAACCTGCAGAGCGGTTCGGGCGTTCCCAACAAGACCAAGGTAGGCAAAATCACCAAGGAGCAGATCAGAAAGATCGCTGAGACTAAGATGCCCGACCTTAACGCTTCCAGCGTTGAGTCCGCTATGAGTATGATCGCAGGTACAGCTCGTTCTATGGGCGTAGAGGTCGTTGACTGATCGAATTCGCATAAGTGGGAGGATCTAAAGCTTCCGCAGCTCCCCATATGAATTATGCAGGGAGTAATTACCACTATTAGGAGGATTATAATATGAAACACGGTAAGAAATATATCGAAAGCGCAAAGCTTGTTGACAGCACCAAGCTTTACGAAACAACAGAAGCTCTCGAGCTTGCCTGCAAGGCTGCAAAGGCTAAGTTTGACGAGACTGTAGAGGTTCACGTTCGTCTCGGCGTTGACTCCCGTCACGCTGACCAGCAGGTTAGAGGCGCAGTTGTTCTTCCCAACGGTACAGGTAAGAACGTTCGCGTTTGCGTATTCTGCAAGGAGGACAAGATGGAGGCTGCTAAGGCAGCAGGCGCTGAGTACGTTGGCGCTCAGGATCTGGTTGACAAGATCCTCAAGGAAAACTGGATGGATTTCGACGTTGTAATTGCGTCTCCCGATATGATGGGTCTCGTAGGCCGTCTCGGTAAGGTTCTCGGTCCCCGCGGACTTATGCCTAACCCCAAGGCAGGTACTGTTGCTCCCGACGTTGCAAAGGCTGTAGCTGAGGCTAAGGCAGGTAAGATCGAGTACCGTCTCGACAAGACCAACATCATCCACTGCCCCATCGGAAAGGTTTCCTTCGGCGCTGAGAAGCTCACCGAGAACTTTGAGACTCTTCTCGAGGCTATCGTTAAGGCTAAGCCCGCAGCTGCAAAGGGTACTTACCTCAAGTCCTGCACAGTTGCTTCCACAATGGGCGTTGGTATCCCCGTTGCTACTTCCAAGTACGGTGTTTGATAACAAATAAGTTTAAATCCAAAAGGACGGTTCGTTTGAGCCGTCCTTTTTTCGGATCACGACACGCAGCGATCTCGCTTGGGTATTTTGCTTAAACTCTTTTGTAACATTTCTCAGGCTGAAATAACAAAAAATGTCTCACTTTGTCTGTGGCGGAGTGAGACATTTTCATTATTTACTTTCGTGATTTAATATAGCTGCATATAAGGTCGGCGGCGGCTTCAAAGGGCAGCCTGTCGCTTTGTATGCACAGCTCGTAGCTGTCCGAGGAGCCCCATTTCGTTTCGGCGTGGTAGTTGTGATAGGAGGCTCTTGCCTTGTCAACTCTGGCAATCTTTGCATAAGCGTCCTTTTCGGAAATACCGTCCATTTCCATTACTCTTGCAGCTCTGAACTCCTTTGAAGCGGTGATGAACACGCTTACAACATCGTAATCGTCCTTGAGAATGTAATCGGCGCAGCGTCCCACGATAACGCAGGGACCCTTGGCTGCTGCGGCTCTGACAGCGTTTATCTGAGCCTCGTATGCCACCAGCTCAATTGGTTTTCCCATATAAAATCCGCCCTGCTGAGCGTTCATTACAAGGGAATAGAGCAGGCTGGCGGTGGGAGTTTCCTCGAAATTCTCCATAAATTTGTCGCACAGTCCGCTTTGCTTTGCGGCTTCGGTGATAAGCTCCTTGTCATAAAAGGGCAGTCCCAGCTTCTGTGCAAGGGTTTTTCCTATTATCCTGCCGCCGCTTCCGCAGCGCCTGCCTATGGTGATTATCTGTGTTTTTTCCATATGATATGCCTCCTCCCCGAAAGGTAAAACGGGTTTTACTATTTTAATTATAGCATATTGCTTTGGAAAAATCAATAAGAAATGATTATTTTAACTGTAATATTTGTTGCTATTATACATATTAAAGACTATTTCCTTTTAATGGTAATATTCCCCAGAGAAAATCCCGATGAATCGGAGGTGTTGTAGGTCACGTGGGAACGGCTTCTAAAGGCGCTCATTTTTTCGCTGTCACTCATATACCGCATTATTTCGGCGGTGTTGCGGGCGTCGGCAAGTGCGCCGTGTTCTGTGCCGTCAAAGTAGATGTTCAGCGTTCCCAGAGCGTTTGTGAGACCCATTGACTTGAAAAAGCCCATCTGCCGCTGATATATTTTCTGCAGATCTATCCAGTGGACGAAAAACATATCGAAGGCCTCATCTTCGGGGCATTTGAAGTCGATCTCGTCAAGCATTACGTCCATATCCGAAAGGCTCCAGGAGTAAAAGGAACAGGGCGTATCGCCTATCCAATCCATAAATTTGTGCATTACATCATTAAAGCTGCCGCATGAGGCAAGCTGTTCATCGGTAATTCCAGTAAGTCTTGATATCTTCTCCTCTACCGTATTGAATTCGGGCTTGATGTATTCGTCAAAGTAGCCTATTTCCTTGAGAGAGTCATCGAGCTTTACTGCGCCTATCTCGATTATCTCGTGGCGCATTTTTTCGCGAATTTCGGGGACCCTAACGGGGTTAAATTCAAGGTCAAGTATAATTTTGCTGTGATCATTGGGCATTTATCTCATTCCCTTTCTGTGTGTTATCCGAAAGCATTCTGTCAAGCCCTTCCTTGCAAAGCTTTGTGAAAAATTTAACGCATACTCCTGTGAACAGTGCGGCAATTACGGTGCCCTCTCTCAGTCCAACTATCTTAAAATCGAACAATGCGAGAGACAGCACTGCCGCAAATGTCACGTTTGATATGTCGAAAATTATCTTCACGTTTCCGAATTCCTTTCCCGAAACGTCCGAGACAGCTTTGACAAAGGCTTCACCCGAGTTCATTATCACATTTGCCGCAACGGAGAGCGATATGCCGAAGCCAAGTATCGCTGTGCCGCATACCACCGCCACGAGCCTTGATATGTAGCCCGACACGGGGAACAGCCTTGCAATGCACATTCCTATATCCGTAAACCACCCGAACAGAAAGGACAAGGGTATCTGCAAAAGCTGTATCAGCTTGAAATTTCGTCTGAGCAGTGCTATCTGACCTGCTATGAGTATGCAGTTCCAGATAATGAGCCAGCTGCCCAGCGACAGGGCGGGAAACCTCATGCTCATTACGTTTGCCGCTGAGGATATTGGCGATACTCCCAGCTCGCCTCTTTTGGTGACTGCAACCCCCAGCGCCGAGATAAACAGGCTTATTATAAACAGCCCGTATCGCTTTAAAAGCTCTCTTCGGCTCATATTCTCCTTCATAAAACCCTCGCAAAAAAGGCGGACAGCAAAACTGCCCGCCCGAATATTATTTTGTATTGGTAAATTTCCATCTGAATGTGGAAATGCGCTGAGCCTTGGTGTTGTCATAGGAAATGTTGCTGCAGGCAATGCTCAGGTCGTTGTAGCGGTAATCGGTTTTCGCTGCCTTTGAGCCGAATAATGCGGCTGCGCCCTTTACTGCGTCCGAGCCGTAATTTCGGGACATTACTGCGCCGATCTTATGGTCATTTCGGAGAGTTTCTACGATATCCTTTGCCTGTATTGGCTTGGAGTCGCATACGTTATACACTCCCGGATAGGAGATGCCCGCAGGACAGTTAAGTATGCCGTTTATAAAATCAACGATATTGTAAAGGCAGGTGAAGGTATAGCCGTAATCGCCATAGCCGTAAACGAATGCACAGCCGTCCTTGGGGTCATATATCTTTGCCTTGAGATTGTCTGTGAAATCCTTTGTGTAAATGGGGCAGACACGCATTATAACGCCCTTGGTGGAAGCCTTCTTCAGAGCGGCGGCAAGCGCCTTTTCCGAGTCGGATTTAAGCTTTGCATATATGGTGGAGGGCTTCTCGGTCATCGTTTCTCTAATAGGCTCTCTTGTTTTCTGAGGGGCGTATATCTGGTGAGTGCTTATCATTATGATATCCGAAAGGTTGGCTGAAACGGCTGCCTTGTAAAGATATTTATCCACAGCGGCGCTTTCTTTTTCCTCATCGGAGGAAAGCACTGACGGGAAATCGTTATCAACGGTACAAGCCAAATGTACAAGAACGTCCACCTTGCTGCCGTTTAATATCCCCGTTATTTTATCTTTATCGGTAATGGGGCACTGGATATAGCTGAGATTATCATTTCCGCCGAAAGGATCGGGAGCTTTATCCGTTGCTATTACGTTATAACCCTTGGAAAGCAGCATTTCTACTGTTGCTTTTCCGATCATACCTGCGGCGCCGGTTACAAGTATAGTTTTCATCAAAATTCTCCTTTCCGACGCGATTTAGTGAAGCAGGCAAATTTGCATACTTCGATACTTATAATAATTATATCATATTCTCAAAAAAAATCAATAGTATTTTTCAATTCATTTATTAAATTTATACTAACAGAATGATAAAACGGGTCTTTTACGGCGATTTTTTTTACTTAGAAATTGTTGATGATGCCTTTTTGCATTCAGATACCCGAAATATGGCTGAAATTTTGGGATTATTTCATCAAAAAGACGATTGACATTTTGTCAAAAATGTTATAAAATAAAATATGTAATGCTTTTCTTGCCCTTTGACATTTTTGGGGGTGCCATTCGTTATCGGCAATAGCATTAAGCGTTATATCAGAAAGGAAAGATATTTGATGAATAAGCTTTTTAAAGCTCTGACAGCTTCGGCGGCAGGCTTCTTTGCGGCGGCGGCTCTGACGTTCACCGTCTGCGCGGAGGATTATACCTTTGATGTTTCGGAGGCTGTGCAGACTAACGGTGAATGGGGACAGTCCTTTGTTTATTACACCTGCAATGACGGAAATCACGAGGGTAATTTTGATGCTACATGGATAACCTCCGATTCTGAGGTGCTTGTGGAATATACATATGAGGGTGACAGCTCTTCACGAGCTCCTGTTGAGCTAATATGGCAGACATGGGCAGGCGGACCTGTGGCGCCTAATCCCGATGTTAACAGGACATGGAATAAGATAGCTCCTTATGAATATGACGATACTTCGGCAAAATTTTCTTTTGAGGACATTGTGGGATCGTACGGTACCGATGATTTTGCTACGGTATATGCCATAAATGTTGGTGACACGGGCGTTAAGCTCACAGTTACGGGAGTTACCATCACAAACTGCAATATCCCTTCAGAAGAGTCTGAGACGGAAGCGGAGACTGAAGAGGAAGCCGAGGAAGAGACCGAAGCTGAGACTGAGGCTGAGACCGAAAAGGTGACAGAAAAGGAAACCGAAGCCACTACCACCGTCAAGGAGACCAAGGCTCCCGAGACTGAGGCTGTAACCACCGAGGCGACCACAAACATTGCCGACAATGCACCTAAGGAGGGCGGCGGCGGAGCGGTCGCTGTAACAGTCATCATAATCGTTATCGTTGTGGCAGGCATTGCTGTGGGCATTTACTTTATGGTAAAAAATAACAAGGGCAAGTATTATTGATAACATATATAAAAAAGACCCGTTCTCGGTCCGATGAGAACGGGTCTTATTTTTTTGGGTTACTCGCTGTCTGTTTCCTTTGTAAGGCGGACTCTTTTTCTCTTGAACTCCTGCTTGAGCTGACGGGGGAGGAAAAGCTCCATACCGTCAAGTATTTTTTCGTTGGGAGTGAAGATAAGGCGGACGTTGCCCTCGGATTTATGGACAAAATCGGCGTAGTAATCCTCGCCTGTGCCGCTTGAAGCAAGAACGGTGGTTCCGCTGAAGTCTCCTGCCTCGCTTAACAGTCCGAAAGCGGTGAAATCGCCTATTGATGCGCTTACAAGACGCTTTCTCTTTCGCTTGCCGATTATCTTGTCAATGTCAAAATCGCCGTTTGTGAGGATATACTCGTATTCCGCATCAATGCCCGTCATAAGGTAATATGCCCCGTAGAATATGCCTGCAATGATAAACAGGCTTATGGGGAAAAATATAAACCAGAACGCTCCTGCAGCAAGTATGGCGGTGGCAAGCCCTATAAGCACCCTTTTGGCTGTATCGCTTCCTGTGGGCGCTTTGCTCACGAGACATTCTGCATAAAAATCGTTGTTCATTTAATTGACCGTCCTTTCGATTATCGTTGCCCCATAAAAAACATTATAGCATACTTTGACAGGCTTTTCAAGCGGAATTTTTAAATAGTGACCGGTCGGAAAAAAATCGACTTGACTTATGTACATTATTATGCTATAATAATCGCATAATAATAGTCAAACTGAGAAAGGGGATATACTATGCCTGCTATCCGTCCTATTACCGACCTTAGAAATACCACTGCCATTTCCGAGCTTTGCCACAGGCTGAATGAACCCGTTTTTATTACCAAAAACGGCTGTGAGGATCTGGTCATAATGAGCAGCGAGGCTTATGACAGGAGCCTTTCGGCGGTGAATGCTGCTGAGATCTTCCGTGAGCTTCTTGTCTCAATGCGTGAGCTGAGTGAAAACAAGGGTATCGACGGCTTGGAGGTACTTGAGGAGCTGAGGAATAAATATAATTATGATGTATAATATTATTTTTGCTCCTCAGTTCAAACGAGACCTTGAAGAGACCTTTGAGTATATCAGCAATTCTCTCGCTTCTCCGCAGGCGGCAAAAAGGCTGATGTCGGAAATTGACTCGAGCATTGTCAGGACAGCTGATGAACCGTATTTATATCCGCTTTGCCCCGAGCCTTTGAACACTCTCGGGCTGAGAAAGATAGTTATAAAAAATTACATAGCAGTTTACTATGTTAATGAAAACACAAAGTCGGTCAATTTTTTACGGCTGTTTTATGGCAGACAGAATTATCTTGTTTTTTTTAAATGATTTTTCCCGTTTCCCGAAAGGGTTGCGGGATTTTTTGACGGTTTTAGAAAAAAAGTTTCAAAAAGCACTTGACAAATAGGCACAAATGTGCTATAATGTAATAAAGAAAAACCCGAAAGCTTTTTACTTTCGGGCAGGCTTTTCTTTTCGGGGTCTTATCACTGATTGTCCTCGATGTACTTAACGATATCGCCTACAGTCTTGATGTCCTTAACTGCTTCGTCGGGGATTTCTACATCGAATTCTTCCTCGAGGGACATTACCAAGTCAACAACGTCCAGAGAATCTGCACCCAGGTCGTCCTGAATGTTTGCCTCTGCTACTACCTTCTCAGCGTCAACGTCAAGCTGATCTGCAATAAGCTCCTTAACCTTATCGAATACCATTTGTTTTTCCTCCTTGTGATTGTGTATCATAAAGACTATTGTCCTTACTTTGTGGTTTATTCATCGGCAGATGCATTTTCTGCGAACACGCCGATTTTTCTAAATTTATTATATCGTTCATTCAGCAAAACGTCAATATCTTTTTTCATTTTACTGTTCAGCGATTTTACCAAAAAATCAGAGATATTTTCGGCAGCTGTTTCGGGATCGTTGTGTGCGCCGCCCTCGGGCTCGGGAATAATGGCTTCCGCAATGCCTAAATTAACGGCATCTTCGGCGGTCACACGCATTATATTGCAGGCTTCCCGCTCCTTTGAAGCGTCCTTCCACAGAATGGAAGCAAAGCCTCTTGGTGAAATTACCGAATAAATTGAATTCTCAAGCATTGCAAGCTCGTCGCATACTCCGAGAGCAAGTGCGCCGCCGCTTCCGCCTTCGCCTAAGACTACCGAGATAACGGGGGTCTTTAAGACCATAAACTCTGCAAGATTTCTGGCGATCGCTTCACCCTGCCCTCTTTTTTCCGCCGCCACTCCGCAGAATGCGCCCGGCGTGTCTATAAAGCATATAACGGGGCGGTGGAATTTCTCCGCCTGATGGGCAAGTCTCAGAGCCTTGCGGTAGCCCTCGGGGTGGGGCATTGCAAAGTTTGATGCCTTGTTTTCAAAGATATCCCTGCCCTTGACCTCGGCTATTACGGTGACGGGGATATTGCCAAGTCTGCCTATTCCGCCCAGAATTGCTCCGTCGTCTCCGAAAAGACGGTCGCCGTGAAGCTCAAAGAAGTCGTTGAAGATAAGGGGGAGATAGTCCCTGATAGTGGGGCGCTTCTTGTTCCTGATTATCTCAAGGCGCTCATAGGGCGTGATGACACCGCTTGTGATATTTTCCTCAGACACGGATATCCACCTCCTTATAGGGCTTATGGAGACGGATAAGGTGGGCTATGGTGCGGCGGAGATTTTTGCGCTCCACGATCATATCCGCAAATCCGTTTTCAAGTGTAAATTCCGCAGACTGGAAATCCTCGGGGAGCCTTTGCTTTATGGTTCCCTCGATAACTCGTCTGCCTGCAAAGCCCACCAGCACCTTCGGCTCCGCGATTATGATATCGCCGAGGGAGGCAAATGAGGCTGTTACGCCGCCTGTGGTGGGGTCGGTGAGGACGGTTATGTAAAGTCCTCCCGCTTCCGACAGCTTTGCTGCTGCTCCGCTGGTTTTCGCCATCTGCATAAGGGAGACAAGTCCCTCCTGCATTCTTGCTCCTCCCGACGCGGTGAAAAGCACCAGCGGCAGCTTCTTCTCTGCGGCGGCTTCAAAGGCTCTTGTGACCTTTTCGCCTACCACGCTGCCCATTGACGCCATCATAAAGTGGGAGTCCATTACGCCGATTATGCAGCGCTCGCCCTTAATGGTACATTCTCCCGTAACTATGGCTTCGGTAAGTCCCGTTTTTTCCCTGAGACCTGCGATCTTTTCCTCGTAGTCGGGGAAATCTATGGGATTAAGGCTTGTCATATCCTTGTCGTACTCAACGAAGCTGTCCTTATCTGCGGTTATGGAAAGACGTTCCCTTGCGCTTATCCTGCTGTGATAGCCGCAGGAGGGGCATACCCATTTGTTGTTCTCAAGCTCGTCGGCAGTGCAGCTTTCGGAGCAGCGGGGGCATCTGAACTGCTTCTCGGCAGGAGTATCGGGTGCTTTTTCGCTGTCGTCCACGTTAAAGCGGGCGGTGACGACCTTGAACAGATCCTCTAACAATCTTTTCGCCTCAATTCGTTAGCTTATTTTTCCCTTGACAGCTTTCTGCCCAGATAGCCGATATCGTATGTTCCGCTTTCAAATGCGCTGTCTCTTATCAGGGAGAGCTGGAAATCTATGTTGGTATCCACTCCCTCAACGATGAACTCCGCCAATGCCCATTTCATCTTGGCAATGGCTTCCTCTCTTGTGGGGGCGTGGACTATGAGCTTGGCTATCATACTGTCATAGTAGGGGGGAATGGTGTAGCCCTGATATACGGAGCTGTCCACACGTATGCCGGGACCTCCCGGAATGTGGAGAGCGGTTATCTGTCCCGGGCTGGGACGGAAATTGAAATCGGGGTTTTCCGCATTTATCCGGCACTCGATGGAATGACCTGTGATGGCGATATCCTTCTGAGTGAAGGGAAGCTTCTCGCCATAGGCTATCTTTATCTGGTGCTTTACAAGGTCTATGCCCGTTACCGCTTCGGTTATGGGGTGCTCCACCTGTATTCTGGTGTTCATTTCCATAAAGTAGAAGCGTCTGCCCGAGTCCACAAGGAACTCGATGGTGCCTGCGTTGGTGTAGCCGCATACTCTTGCTGCTGTTACCGCCGCACGTCCCATTTTTTCACGAAGCTCGGGGGTCATGATGGGGGAGGGAGTCTCCTCCAGCACCTTTTGATTTCTCCTTTGCATTGAGCAGTCACGCTCGCCTAAGTACACGGTATTTCCGAATTTATCTGCGAGTATCTGCACCTCGATATGCTTGGGATTTACGATAAATTTCTCCATATAGACGCTGTCGTCGCCGAAGAAATTCTTCGCTTCCTGCTTTGCGGCGATTATGGCGTCCTCAAGATCCTCGGGGCGTTCAACGAGACGTATTCCTCGTCCGCCGCCGCCTGCCGAAGCCTTTACCATAAGGGGGCAGCCTATCTCGGCACAGAGCTTCTTTGCGGTCTCCATATCGGGGACTGCTCCGTCGGAACCGGGGATAACGGGTACTCCCGCCGCCTTCATTGCCTTCTTTGCCGCTGCCTTATCGCCCAGCATACTGATAGACTTGGGACGGGGTCCTATGAAAACGATATTATTTTCCTCGCACAGACGGGCAAAATCCGCATTCTCGGAGAGAAAGCCGAAGCCCGGGTGGATAGCCTCCGCTCCTGTCATTTTGCAGGCTTCTATGAGGGCTGCGGCGTTTAAATAGCTGTCCTTGGTGGCAGGGGGACCTATGCATACGCTTTCGTCGGCGATCTGAGCGTGGAGAGCGTGCTTGTCGGCGGTGGAATAGACGGTTACGGTGTGTATTCCAAGCTCCCTGCAAGCTCTGATTATTCTGACGGCGATCTCGCCTCGGTTAGCTATAAGAACTTTTTTAAACATTTTTACTCAGAGCCTTTCGGGTTTACTTTATGGCAAAGGTGATCTCGGCGGTAACTGCTTTTTCGCCGTCTACGGTGCATATGCCTTTTCCTACGCCGATGGGTCCCTTGACCTTGATTATCTCAACTTCAATTTTGAGTCTGTCCCCGGGGACTACCTGTCTGCGGAATTTCGCTTCCTTTATTCCGCCGAAAAAGCCAATTTTGCCCTTGTTTTCGGGGAGGGTGAGCATTGCCGCACAGCCTGCCTGCGCCATCATCTCTACCATAAGCACGCCCGGTACTACGGGATAATCGGGGAAATGTCCCTTGAACCAGAATTCATCGGGAGTCATATTTTTATATGCCACCACACGCTTGCCCGGCTCAAGCTCCTCTATCTCGTCAATGAGGAGGAAGGGGTCACGGTGGGGGATTATTTCCTTTATCTGTTCCTTGTTGTAAATCATTGCACGTCCTCCTTAACCGATTATCATTACAGGCTGGTCAAACTCCACAGCCTCGCCGTTTTTCACAAGAAGCTTCTTGACAGTGCCGTCAACGGGGCAGGGGATCTCGTTCATTATCTTCATTGATTCGATTATCATTATGATATCTCCACGCTTGACCTTCTGTCCCACCTGAACGAAGGGGGGCTTGTCGGGGGCAGGGGCGGAGTAATATGTGCCTACTATGGGCGCTTTTACTGTTTCACCCTCGGGAGCCTGCTCGACGGGCTTGGTTTCGGCTTTTACAGAGACAGCTTCGGGTGTCTGTGCTGCCATGGGCGCTGCATAGACGGGTTGTGACGGGGGAGGGAGAGGGCGTCCCTTGATAACTATCTTTGCACCGATATCCTCGTCCTCAAGACGTATCTCGCCAAGATCTTTTTCGTTTATTATGTCCGCAAGAGCGGCGATATCCTCTATTTCAAGGTCAAAGGGCAATGTACCCATTTTATTTTCAGTCCTTTCGGGTTTCGCTTATTCGGCGTATTTCTTGAAGCAAAGTGTGGCATTATGACCGCCGAAGCCAAGGTTATTGGTGAGGGCTGCGTTTACGGTCATATTTCTGTTGCCGTCAGTGCAGTTGTCAAGGTCGCACTCGGGGTCGGGAACCTTAAAGCCTACGGTCTTATGAACAAAGTCCTCCTTGCAGGAGAGGGCAGTTACTATTGCTTCTACTGCGCCTGCTGCTCCCAAAAGGTGACCTGTCATTGACTTGGTGGAGTTTACAACTACATTCTTTGCGGCATCGCCCAGAGCAAGCTTTATTGCTGTGGTCTCACAGAGGTCGTTGAGGTGTGTGGAGGTGCCGTGAGCGTTGATATAGTTTATATCCTCGGGGGCAAGTCCTGCTTCTTCATATGCCATTTTTATTGCTGCTGCGGCTGCTTCGCCTGCGGGGTCGGGGGAGGTCATATGATATGCGTCTCCCGTTGCGCCATAGCCTGCTATTTCGGCGTATATCTTTGCTCCTCTTGCCTTGGCGTGCTCCATTTCCTCGAGAATGAGCATTCCGCTGCCTTCGCCCAGAACAAAGCCGTTTCTTTCGGCGTCAAAGGGAATGGAACATCTCTCAAGGTCGGTGGAACGGGAGAGGGCTTTCATATTATTGAAGCCTGCAAGGGCAAACTCGTTTACGCAGGCTTCTGCTCCGCCTGCGATACAAACGTCAAGATAGCCGTCCTTTATCCGTCTGAAGGCTTCGCCTACAGCGTGGGTAGAGGAGGCGCAGGCGGTGGTGGTGCAGTAGTTTGCGCCCTTGAATTTGGTCTTCATGGAAATGGTGCCTGCTGCCATATTTGCGATCATTGCGGGGATATAGAATACGGAAACTCTGCCGGGACCCTTTTCCTGATACTTTGCATATTCCTGCATTGTAAGGTCAAGTCCGCCTATGCCTACGCCTGCGATAACGCCTGCTCTGTAGGGGTCGATGTCCTCAAAATTTGTGCCTGCGTCAGCCATTGCCTCAAGTGCGGCATAGACTGCAAACTGGGTAAATCTGTCAAGCCTTTTGGCTTCCTTCTTTTCAACATATTTCTCAATGGAAAATTCCTTTACGGGTGCGCCGATACGTACCTCGAATTCTTCGCTTACAATATCGTCAAGAAAGCTGAAGCCCAGCTTGTTTGCCTTGATATTGCTCCAGAATTCCTCAAGTGAGTTTCCTAAGGGGGAGACTACTCCCATTCCTGTAACTGCAACTCTTCTCATATATCCGATCCTTTCGTGGTTGATTTTACGTGTATCCGGGGGCTGTTACATTGAAATGCCGCCGGAAATTTCGATGACCTGTCCCGTTACATAGGAAGCATCGTCGGAGGCAAGGAAGGATACCACGCCTGCTATCTCCTCGGGCTCGCCATAACGCTTCATGGCGATCTGGGCAAGCATTGCGGCTTTCTGCTCCTCGGTGAGCTTATCGGTCATGGGGGTGTGGATAAAGCCCGGTGCTACGGCGTTGCAGGTGACATTTCTTGCGCCAAGCTCCTTGGCTACAGTCTTTGTCATACCGATGATGGCTGCCTTGGAGGCGCTGTAGTTTATCTGTCCCGGATTGCCGTAAAGTCCTGCTACGGAGGCGAGATTGATGATACGTCCGCTTCTCTGGCGCATCATTACGTTGCCCGCAAATTTGGTCATATTGAACACGCTCTTCTGGTTTACGGCGATGACCATATCGTACTGCTCCTCGGACATTCTTGCCATAAGTCCGTCTCTTGTGATGCCTGCGTTGTTTACGAGGACATCAATTGTTCCGAAGCGCTCCTTGACTGCTTTTACCAGAGCTTCACACTCATCGTGCTTTGATACGTCTGCGCAGAAAATTTCCGCTTCAACGCCCATTTCCCTTACCTTGTCAACGATATCGTTGTTTTCAAACATTGTCATATTCAGGTCATTGAATGCGATGTTCATTCCGTCTTTTGCAAGTCTCAGAGCAATGGCTGCACCTATTCCTCTGGACGAGCCTGTGATTATAGCTGTTTTTGCCATTTTTCATTCCTCCAAATTATATAGAGATGATATTTTATTTATTGACAGAAAATGGGTTTATAAATCAGAAATCCATGCCCAGAAGCTTGCCTGCCTGCTGGGAAAGCTCGTCCATTATCTGCTTTACGGGCTTTACCTCGTTTATCATTCCTGCGATAAGTCCGCAGAGCATTGAGCCTTCGTCGGTGTTGCCGTCAACTACTGCTTTTCTGAGGGAGCCTACGGTAAGAGCCTCGAAATCCTCGGGGGGAGCGGCTTTCTTTTCCATATCCTGGAGCTGCTTTGTGTACTTGCTCTTTATGCAGCGGCAGGGGCTTCCCGAATAGAAGCCTGTAATGGCGTTGTCGGTGTCCTTTGCCTTGATAACGGCGTTTTTGTAGTTTTCGTGTATCTGACACTCGTCGGAGGCGAGGAAGCGTGTGCCTATCTGAACGCCCTCTGCGCCCAGCATAAAGGAGGCGGCAATTCCTCTGCCGTCCGCAATTCCGCCAGCGGCGATAACGGGCACGCTTACTGCGTCAACTACCTGGGGAACAAGGCACATTGTTGTATTCTGACCGATGTGTCCGCCCGACTCGGTGCCTTCTGCGATAACTGCGTCTGCACCGATACGCTCAAGTCTCTTTGCAAGGGCTACGGAGGGGACTACGGGAATTACCTTGATGCCTGCTTCCTTCCAGGCTGCGATGTACTGTCCGGGGTTTCCTGCGCCTGTGGTGACGAAGGATACGCCCTCTTCGATTACCAGCTTTGCAAGCTCCTCTGCGTTGGGGGACATAAGCATAATGTTTACGCCAAAGGGCTTGTCTGTAAGCTCCTTGCACTTTCTTATCTCGCTTCTGAGGTAGTCAATGGGTGCGCTGCCGCCTGCAATTATGCCTGCTCCGCCTGCGTTCGATACTGCGGAGGCAAGCTTGCTTTCAGCTATCCATGCCATACCGCCCTGGATTATGGGCTTTTCAATTCCGAGAAGCTCGGTCACTCTGTTTTTCATATGTGATGTTCCTTTCTGATTATTTTTTCTTTCCTTTAAAATGACGGATAAGCAGAAATGCTGCGATAATTACAGCAATTATGAGAATAATTGGCAGGAGAATAGTTCTTGCCATATCTCCTGCGACGGGACTTAACAAAGCATCTGCAAATCCGATAAACGTCATACAGTTCATATCAATACTCGATTATTACCGAGCCGAGTGTCAGTCCTGCGCCGAAGCCTACGAGACATACCTTCATTCCCCGTTTCAGCACGCCCTTTTCAACAGCTTCATTGAGGGCGATGGGAATGGAGGCGCTGGAGGTGTTGCCGTGCATATCAATATTTGTAAAGAATTTATCCATGGAAACGCCCAGGTTTTTTGCGGCGGTCTCGATAATTCTGATATTCGCCTGGTGGGGAATGAAAAGGTCGATATCCGAAATGTCAAGGCTTATCTTGTCCGCTGCGTTCTTTGCGGCGGTGGGGAGAGCCCTGGTGGCGAATTTATAAACTTCCTTGCCGTCCTGGATAAGCAGTCTGTGGTCAACGGAAGGGTCGGTCTCATCGTCGATAACGGGGCGATCCTCGGTGATGAAGGGGTTTTGCTGGTGATGGTTCTTGGCGTAGAGGAACTTTGCTCCCGTGCCGTCAGCACCCAGCCAGCTTGTGAAAAGCTTGTCCGATTTTTCCAGTATCACCGCTGCTGCTCCGTCTCCGAAAAGCACGCAGGAGGAACGGTCGGCAAAGTTTGTGATATAGGAAAGGTTCTCGTTGGCGGACACAAGCACATATTTAAGGTTCTCGTCCGTTGCAAGGAAACGGCAGGCGGTATCTACCGCATACACAAAACCCGAGCAGGCTGCTCCAAGGTCAAATGCCGCTGCATTTACCGCACCTGTTTCACGCTGGATAAGGCAGGAGGCGGAGGGGGTCACAAAATCGTTTGTGATGGTGGAGGAGATTATAAGACCGATATCTTTGGGGTCTATACCTGCTCTTTCTATCGCCTGCTTTGATGCCATTGCTCCCATATACCAGGTAGGCTCGCAGTTGGACATTCTTCTCTGTCCGATGCCTGTTCGTGTTCTGATCCACTCGTCGTTGGTCTCCACGATCTTTGCCATATCGTCGTTGGTTACCGCAAGCAGGGGAGCGTAGCCGCCTGTTGATACAATGTTTATTCCGCTCATCTGACTTTTATCAATCCTTTCGGGTCATTTGTCCGGAAATTCGGGAAAGTTTGATTTTCCGGGCGTTATACTATTGTAATTTATAAGAAAATATGTTATTATAATTAGTGTATCGAATTTCTCCTCACACACAGTACAATACATTATATATTGTAATATATTTTAACGGCTCTTGTCAACTGATATTTTGGTAATTTTGAAAAAATTTACTGATGAATGTTCAAGTGATACAAAGAATTTGGTCGAAATTTGTCACTATCGGCAATTTTTATACAAAACGTAAAATTATATTATAATAATACTTATTGTGATATCAATAAAATTTTCGGAGGTTTTGCAGATGACAGCGGAAAAAACAGTTTTTTTATTCTCGGGACAGGGTTCTCAGTATGCGGGCATGGGTGTTTCTCTGGTGGAGAAATATCCTCAGCTTAAAGGCATTTTTGACGAGGCGAGCGAAATTTTAGGCTTCGACCTTTTTGACAAGTGTGCAAATGCGCCCGAGGAGGAGCTTGCAAGGACTGTGGTTTCACAGCCCGGTATTATGGCGGTGTCTCTTTGTGCTGCCGAGGCTCTTAAAATAAACGGCATTACCGCTTCTGCGGCAGCGGGTCATTCGCTGGGCGAATATGCGGCTATGGTTTACACGGGAATGGTTTCACGCGCCGACGGTTTCAGGCTCATAAAGGCAAGAAGCGAAGCTATGCAGAAGGCTGCTGAGGCTAACAAGGGCGCTATGTATGCCATTATCGGCAAGAGCGTAGAGGAGATAGAAAAGGTTTGCTCCGAGACTGAGGGCTATGTTCTTCCCGTTAACTACAATTCCTCCGTTCAGACGGTAATTGCAGGCGAGGAGGACGCTGCAAAGGCGGCTGCGGATACTCTTGCGGCTATGGGCGCAAGGGCAATAAAGCTTAATGTGGCTTCTGCGTTCCACTCAAAGCTTATGCAGAGTGCGGCTGATGAGTTCAAGCCTGCGGCGGAGAAGATCGTTTTCTCAGAGCCGAAAATAAAGATGTTCTCCAACATTACGGGCAAGGTACTTGATGATATTTCCGATATGCCTGAGAGACTTGCAAAGCACATCGTTTCTCCCGTAAGATTTACGGACGAGCTTGCAGCTCTCAGCGAGATGGGCTATGACACATTTATCGAGTGCGGTCCCAACAAGGTCCTTGCGGGTCTTGTAAAGAAAACTCTCAAGGGCGTTGATATTTATAATGTGCAGGACGCTGACAGTCTTGCTAAGGTTATTGGATAAATACCATATATAGTAAATTTTTACAGGTATACTATTATATATAGTAATGTGTTTGAAAATCAAACACCAAGAAAGGATCGAAAAAATATGAAGCATTATGGTCTTTTGGGATTTCCTCTCAAACACACTATGTCTCCCCCTATTCATCAGAGACTTTTTGAGCTTGAGGGCGTTTCCGATTTTGATTACACCTTAAAGGAATACTCTCCCGAGGAGCTTGAGGGCAAAATTTCTGATGTTCTGGCTCTTGACGGATTTAACATCACCATTCCCCACAAGGTGGAGATCATCAAGTACATTGACGAGCTTGCGGACTCGGCTAAGAGATACAATTCCGTTAACTGCGTTGCGCATAAGGACGGAAAATACATCGGCTACAACACCGACTGTGACGGCTTTCTCCGTTCTCTTGAGGCTGCGGGGGCAGGGCTTGACGGAAAGGTGCTGCAGTGCGGCTGCGGCGGCGTGGGCAGAATGATAGCTATTGAGGCTGTGCGGCACGGCGCCGAGCTTACGGTTTCCGTTCCCGAGGGATTTGAGGACACGGTGGAGCCTGTTAAGGAATATGCGATAGCTAACGGCTTTTCCGATGATATAAAGGTGGTTCACCCGAGTGAGATAAGCGGAAAATTCGACCTGCTCATAAACGCTTCTCCTGTGGGAATGTTCCCCAAGGTGGAGAATTGTCCCGTTTCCGAAGATGTTATCAAAAACTGCGGCTTTGTTTTTGATGTTATTTACAATCCCGAGCGTACAAAGCTTATGCAGACTGCCGAAAACTTTGGAATAAAGACCTGCGGCGGTATGGCTATGCTGGTTTGGCAGGCGGTTGTGGCTCATGAGATATGGAGCGGCGCAAAATACAATGACAGCGACATTGCAAAGCTTATTGCCGATATGCATAAGCTGATGGCGGAAAAGGAATAATATGGGCAGGAAATTCTTCAAGGGGGGAGCGCTCATTGCTCCCGTTCCTGCGGCGCTTGTGACCTGCGGCAGCGAGGACGGGAAGAGAAATGTTCTCACCGCCGCATGGACGGGCATTGTGAACACCCGTCCGCCTATGGCATACGTTTCAATTCGTCCCGAGAGGTATTCCCATGCTATAATTATGGAGACGGGGGAATTTGTCATAAATCTCACCACCTCAAAAATGGCGAGGGAGGTTGATTTCTGCGGAATGAAAAGTGGCAGCAAATTTGACAAATTTGCCAAATGCGGCTTCGAGACTGTGAAGGGCGAGACTGTTTCCTGTCCCGTTATCCTGGCTTCTCCGCTGTCTCTTGAATGCAAGGTGAGAAGCTTTGAGGAGCTTGGGAGCCACACCATGTTCATTGCGGACATTACGGGGGTGACGGCGGACGAGAGGTATATTGACAGCAAGGGGAAGATAAATCTACAGCAGGCGGGGCTTATGGCTTATGCTCACGGGGAATATTTCGCTCTGGGTCGCAAGCTTGGGGATTTCGGCTTTTCGGTTCGTAAGAAAGGAGCGGGAAAATGAGGATAATCGACTCTCACGCTCATTATGATGACAGCGCATTTGACAATGACCGATATGAGATGCTTGACGGCTTGTTTTCCGGGGATATATGCAAAATAGTCAATGTGGGCTGCTCTGTGAAAAGCTCTTATTCCTCCCTTGCTCTTGCGGAGAAATATCCCGGGATATATGCGGCTGTGGGGCTTCACCCCGATTCTGCCGATGAAATTGGTCACATTGACGAAATTCGGCAGTTATGCGGCAGGGAAAAGGCTGTGGCTGTGGGGGAAATTGGTCTCGATTACCATTACGAGAACCACAGCAGAGAGGTTCAGAAGCGTGCTTTCGAAAAGCAGCTTGAGCTTGCGGCAGAGCTTCAGATGCCCGTTATAATCCATTCCCGTGACGCATGGGAGGATACTATGGATATTTTGCGAAAGTATCGTCCGAAGGGTGTTATGCACTGCTTTTCCGGGTCAGCCGAGATCGCACGGGAAATAGTGGAGATGGGTATGTACGTGGGATTTACGGGAGTGGTCACATTCAAAAATGCCAAAAAGGCGCTGAAAGCCCTTGAGGTCATTCCCGCAGACAGGCTCCTTGCCGAGACGGACTGCCCCTATATGGCTCCCGAACCTAACAGGGGGAAGCGGAATTTCAGCGGATATATGCCCTATACCATTGCAGCTATGGCGGCTGTGAAGGGGATATCCCCCGAGGAAATGGCGGAGATCACATCGGAAAATGCCGAAAGGCTTTTTAATATTTAATGAAAGGATTTTATATATGATAGGTTTTCATATTGCGGAATCAACAAAATCGGTGAGCCTTAATATGTCGCTTGCCGATATGATACGGCTTGATCCCGATTATTTCAGAAAGGATTTCAGGATAGCTTCATATTTCGGCAGCCCTGCTGTGAAATGGAACGGCGGAAGAATGATACTCGGTCCCTATTATCCCGACAGAGAAAGGGCTATTCTTAATGGCTACAATTCAAGAGGTATTCCCTACAGATTTACATTCACAAACCCTTCCATAACCGAAGCAGATCTTGAGGACAGAGAATGCAACGAGCTTCTGGATATGGCTGACAACGGTATGAACGAGGTCATAGTTCATTCGCCGCTGCTGGAAGAATACATCAGAAAAACTCACCCGAATATGAAGATAACTTCCTCTACCTGCAAATGTATCCGCAGCATTGAGGAGCTGAAAGCTGAGCTTGCAAAGCCCTACAGCCTTGTAGTTCTCGACTACAATTTCAACAACGATTTTGAGACCCTTGAAAAGCTTACTCCCGAAGAAAGAAAGCGCTGTGAGATACTTATCAATTCCCACTGCGTACCCGGCTGTCCCAGAAGAGCCGAGCATTACAAATATATCGGAGATATTCAGTTAAAGCTTGAAAGGATAAGGCAGATGAGCCCTGCCGAGCTTCAGACCGTAAAGGAATGGGACTGTCAGTACAGAAATTTCAATCCCTTTGAGGAGGAGCCTACAAAGCTGCATATAAGCCCCGAGGACGTTTTCGGAAAATATGCGGAAATGGGCTTTGAGAACTTTAAGATAGAGGGAAGAGCTTCTACCCTTATGGTGCTGTGCGAGCAGATGATGATATATCTTGCAAAGCCCGAAAAGCGTGACGCGGCAAGATATAAGCTTATGAACAGCGCGCTGAATTGCAGTTATCTGAATTTCTGACAGAAGCTATATTACAAAAACAATGTGAAATTCAGCTGAAAATTTGTGCATAAAATCAATTGAAATTCAACTCAAAATGCTGTATAGTTATAGCATACCACAAAGCTAACGTTTGCAGGTGCGGCAATATCGTTCCGAAAACGTGGTTTTTGGGCAAAAAGTGTGCATAAAGGATAAAAAGTGTAAATTAAATTTGTTGTTTATGTACATTGACATATCTGCCCTCAGGTGGTACAATAATATCGTGATACAACGTGAGCAGAAGCACAGTATCACAGCTATATTTGATTTCCATACATATTTGGAAATAAATAAAGAAAACCAAAACAAAACAAGGAGGAATTTTTCATGAACATGAAAAAGTCAATTGCCGGCGTAATGGCTGGCGCAATGGCCGTATCTGCAATGGCTGCTACTGTATCCGCTGACCAGGATGCAATTTCTCTCACCTATGACCTCAAGACCTATGTAAACAATGTAAACGACACTAAGGCAAAGGTTACAGTTGTTGCTAACTATGAGGGTTCTACAATCAACCAGAAGTCTTGGGACGTTGATGACGATGCAGCTAAGCCCGAGACACTTACTACCGGTTATGTAACATTCGGTGCTGATAACGGTTACGTTACAGGCAGCGATATCTACGACAAGAACGGTGCTTATATCGGAACATGCGGCAGCGCTGCTTCCATGAAGGAGTTCGAGTTCACAGCTCGTCCTTACAAGGACATTCCTAACGACCTTGAGGAGAAGTATCAGACATTCAAGGCTACCGATGATGCTGGTAACACTGATGGCGCTTACTATGATCCTTCCAAGACTGTAGGTTTCTGGGATAACACTCGTGCTGCTTGGATCTCCTACAACATGGGTCTTGGCGGAACATACTACAATATGCCCATCGCAGTAGGCAACAATGTATACGGCAAGTTCGATCTTACCAAGTATGATCTTTATGATCTCGGCTACTCTGTAGCAGCAAACGCTTCCGCAGCAGGTGTTGCTCAGGTAACTAAGTCTACTTACGCTGTAAGAGATGCAGTTGCTAAGATGACATACGAGGTTCCCAACACTGTTTACCTCAACAAGGCAAACGGCTGGGGCTGGAATGCTTCTCTCGATGTTGAAGAGGCTGACGGTGTAACTAAGGAGTTCTACTATGATTCTCTTTACAAGGACGTAACAATGTCTGCTGAGACATTCACAGGCGGTTTCTTTAAGTCTGATGCAACCAAGAAGAAGGTTATTACTACTTCTGTTGTTAATGTAGGCGGCACTGAGACTAAGGTTAAGACTGCTCTTGATTCTGAGCCTACAACAATCGCTGTTGGCGCATTCAAGGAAGGCGCTTCCGCAGAGGCTGTTATCCCCTTCAAGTCTACTCTCAAGCCCAGCACTTCCACTTGGACTGTAACCAACGCTGAGGGCAAGACTGAAGAGTATGTTACTAAGGAGAACGATGTAATCTGGGCTCTCCAGTCCCGCAAGACAGGCGGCAACTTCTACACAAGACCTGTAGCAGTTATCAACGACGCTATCGCTAACCACGACAACGTTGTATTCACATTCACTTCCTACAATGGTTATGTTGGTACTGAGAAGTCCCACCTCATGAACCAGTGGGTAAATGTTGACCAGGGTTACACCTACGAGACTTCCGGTAAGGGCTTTGACTGGCACAATCCTACATTCGGTCAGCACCTCTACACTAACGTAGCTGACGGCTACAGCCTCTTCGACTCCAACGAGTACGATCACTACGGTTCTTACAGCTCTGCTTGGGGCATCAATCTCTTCACAGGCGCTGTTGTAGTTAACAAGGACCTCACAATGCAGCTCTCTGATACCGATACATTCAACTGGGGCAACAACACCCTCTCCTTCGATTGGTTCGATATCATCGACGAGGGTAAGATCACTGACGCTAAGACATTCCTTACTTCTATGCTCCTTTACACACCTGTTGATTGGTACTGGGATAGTCTCACAGTAGTAGTTTCCGATGAGGAAGACGAAGCTGTTGACGCTGGCGAAGGCCTCGACGGTGAGGGCGAAGTAATCGAGGACGAAGAGCCTGAGGTTTTTGAGGAAGAGCCCGAGGTCGAGGAAGAGCCCGAGGTTGTTGAGACTGAGGCTGCTCCCGTTGAGACTGCTCCCTCTCCTGCAACAGGCAACGCTCCTGTAGCTCTCGCAGTTATCCCTGTAGCTCTTGCTGCAGCTGCTGTAGTAGCTAAGAAGAGAGGCTAATCTCTGAACGAGATAAACCGAACTTCGGCGTAAGCTAAACAAGTTCAGCCGCCATCTGAGTTTTCAGATGGCGGCTTTTTTATGCGATAAAGGAGAATGGTATTGACAAAAAAGAAAATGTGTAGTATAATAAACAGTAAGGAATACGAGGTAAAAAACCCCCCCCAAGGAGTGGCGGCTTCTTGGGGGCAACCATTATTTTAAATGGCGGTCAACCTTATTTTGCTGTAGCTCGAATTAGATAATATGTCGAATGTATCCTCCTTAATAAAATTCGGGAGGATATTTTTTATACAGATTGAATAATTTGTTACCCTATAATATGAGCAAAAAAATATACAAAATGTAAATTTGACCAATAACTTAATCGTTTAACTGTACGAAATGAACAAAAATGTTCAGGCAAATTATATACAAAAATCTGCATACTGTCTTGACAACAGTTAGTGAAATTGTTATAATTATTATATGGGTCCATAGTTTTTCATTGTTCTCACTGAATATTTTTGTAAAATTACCATAAAGCTGTCACTTTGGGTAAGATAGCAAGTCCCTCAGAAGTCGTTTAAATAACGGCCTGTGCTCTCGGTGATGATATGATAAAAATATCAAGAGTCCCTATTCTATACGAAAGGTGGTCAATCTTTTGTCAAGGAAATCAAGTCTAAAAAGGCTGCTGTCCGGTCTCACGGCTCTGATCATGTGCGCAACGGCGTTCCCTGCAACCGTTTTTGCCGAGAATGATGTGCTTACCAAAGCATCCGAAGCCTATGAAAATCCTGTGATCTCTTACGAGAAGCAGACGACCTACAGCGAGTATTTCAACGAGCATTCCGACAAGGCAAGACCCAGAGACGAGATACCTCTCGAATATGTATCCTGTTCAGACGGCGCTCAGGTCGAGGTCGGCAGCTACGAGGGCAAAGACGACGTAATTATCTGGTCAAATGAGGACGGCTCCCTTGATTTCAGCGTTAATGTTGAAAAAGCGGGAGCATATAATGTGGAGGTCTGCTATTACCCCATAACAGGCGGAAACACTACCTCCGAGATGTCCGTTCTTATTGACGGCGAAAGTCCTTTTGACACTGCTACACGTGTCAGCTTCCCCAGAACCTGGAAGTCTGCATATCCTATCACACCAAATGAGCGCGATAACGAAACACGCCCCCCTCAGATCGAGACTCCTATGTGGATAACCACTCCGTTCAACGACGCTGACGGTCTGTTCAATGAGCCTCTTTATTTCTATTTCGATGAGGGCGAGCATAAGTTCACGCTGAAATCTGAAAAGGCTTCCGTGGCTATTGCTTACATCAAGCTCTATCAGTATGAGCCTGCTCCCGCATACACTGCTCCCTCCGATGACGAGCTGAGAGCTAATGCAGGTGCGGAGCCTATCCGTCTCCAGGGCGAGAATTATGTTTATACCAATTCTCAGACCATTTTCCCGACCTATGACAGAGGTACATATCTCACCGAGGATCACACCGGCAATCAGTCCCACCCCGTCAAGGAGCGCTATAACACCGTTGGCGACGGCACCTGGGATACTGCAGGTCAGAAGGTGACCTGGGAGATGGACGTGCCTGCTGACGGATATTACAAGATCGGCATCAAGGGCAGACAGGACGTTATGAGAGGTCTGTACTCCAACCGCCGCATTTACATTGACGGTGAAGTGCCCTCCGAGCCCTTCGAGCAGGTAAAATTCCCCTATGATACCAACTGGATAATGGTTTCGCCTACCGACAGCACAGGCGAGGACGCTTATGTTTACCTCACAGCCGGCAAGCATACCATTACTCTCGAAGCGATACCCGGCGAGATAGGCGATTCTATGCGCCGTCTCGATGATATTGTTTACGAGGCAAACCAGTACTATATGAAGATACTTATGATCACCGGTCCCAACCCCGATAAGTATACGGATTATTATGTACATAAGGAAATTCCCGAGCTTCTTGGAGTATGCGCCGAGCTTTCCGAAAAGCTCAAAGAAGAGCAGATAACCATTGAGACCCTTTCTCAGCAGACAGGCTCCGAGGCTACCGCTCTTGCAAGACTTGCAGACGTTTTCGACCGCTGCATCGAAAAGCCCAACAAAATACCCACATATATTTCAAACTCCTCCATCAAGGATAACATCACATCTGTTTCCTCCTGGATGAGAGAGTACAGAGACCAGCCCCTTGAGATAGACTTCATTGAGCTTATCCCCAAGTATGACGCAAAGGGTAAGGAGAGCAAATTCACAAGAGTGAAGGAGAATTTTTTCAAGTCTCTCGGCTTCGGAATAAAGGGCTTTGTCGGTTCCTTCTTCGAGGATTATACAGTTCTTTCCGACTCCACATCAGAGTCCATCGTTGTATGGTGCGGTCTCGGACGTGACCAGACTACTGTTGTAAAGCAGCTCACCGAGTCCGAATTTACTCCCGAAACAGGCGTGGACGTTTCCATCAACCTGGTTCAGGGTACAATTATGGAAGCCGTTCTCGCAGGAAAAGGCCCCGATGTTGCGATGTTTGTCGGCGGTGAATTCCCCGTTAACCTTGCTATCAGAGGACTTCTCGTTTCCCTTGACGATATGGAGGGCTTTGACGAGGTAGCAAGCCGTTTCCAGGATACCGCTCTCGTTCATTATCAGTACGACGGCAAGACCTACGGCATTCCCATTCAGCGTACATTCCCCATGATGTTCTACAGAAAGGACACCCTTTCCGAGCTGGGCATCGAAAATCCCCCCGAGACATGGCAGGATCTTATAGATATGCTTCCTGCTCTCCAGCGTAAGTATATGCAGCCCGGTCTTATCCTCCCCGGAAACGTAAACGGTACTGCCGTTGCACCTTCCACTGAGGTAGGACATACCTTCGCAATGCTTATGCTCCAGTCGGGTCTCAACTATTACACTCCCGACCAGACTTCCACAAATTTCGATACCGTTGCAGCTGTTGACGCATTCGATATGTGGACAAGGTTCTATACTACTTATAATTTCGACCAGCAGTATGATGCATTTACCCGTTTCAGAACAGGCGAGGCTCCTATCGTTATTCAGAACTACTGTGGCTTCTACAATCAGCTGAATGTAGCCGCACCCGAGATCAAGGGCGCATGGGACTTCTGCCCCGTTCCCGGAACAAGACGTGAGGACGGAACTGTTTCTCACGCTGCCAACTCCGCAGGCTCAGGCTTTATCGTTCTCAAGGACTGCAAGAATGTTGAAGGTGCCTGGAAGTACATTGACTGGTTCACCTCCACCGATACAATGGTTGAGTACGGTCAGAACGTTGAAGGCGTAATGGGTCCTCTCGGAAGATTTGAGTCCGCAAACGTTGAGGCTCTCCAGAAGCTCAACTGGGCAAAGTCCGACCTTGCAAAGATCAACGCTCAGCTCGCAGAGCTGGACGAGATACCCATCATTCCCTCGTCCTACGTTGTTACACGAAGCATTATGAACGCATTCCGTGCTGTTGTTAACGATAATGACAACGCCCGTGAGACCCTGCGCTGGTACAACAAGGACATCAACGCCGAGATCACTCGTAAGCGCAAAAATCTCGGTCTTGACGATTAAAATGAAGGAGGGCAATTACTTTGGCTGAAAATACCGTTAAAAAAGAAATTCTGCTCCCTTCGGAGAGGAAAATGTCAAGAAAGGAAAGGCGGGATTACACCCTGCATGAGATGAAGCGCAACTATATGTGCTACATAATGCTTGCACCCTTTATGCTCCTTTTCCTTGTGTTTACCGTCGTACCTGTTGTAATGTCGTTGCCTATGGGCTTTACCGACTTCAATATGGCAAGTCTCCCCAGGTGGGTAGGTTTCCAGAATTTCTACACAATGTTCCTTGAGGACGATGTCTTCATTCAGTCCATCAGAACAACGCTTATCTTCGCAATATTCACAGGTCCCCTCAGCTATGCGATGAGCTTCCTGCTTGCGTGGCTCATCAACGAGCTTCACCCTACGCTGAAGACTCTTTTCACGCTGGTATTTTACGCGCCTTCAATGGCGGGAAATATCTACTTCGTATGGCAGCTCATTTTCTCGGGCGACCAGTACGGATATCTTAACGCTTTCCTTATGGAGCTTGGAATTACCTCCAGCGCTATCCAGTGGCTCACAGACGGCAACTACGTTCTTCCCTGCGTTATCGTAGTTCAGCTGTGGGTATCTATGGGTGCAGGCTTCCTTGCAATGCGTGCCGGCTTCCAGGGCATCGACAAGTCCATGTACGAGGCAGGCGCCATCGAGGGTATCAAGAACCGCTGGCAGGAGCTTATCTACATCACTATCCCTTCAATGGGTCCCTCCCTTATGTTCGCGGCTGTAATGCAGATCGTATCCGCATTCACCGTTGATATCGTGGGACGTATGCTGGCAGGCTTCCCCTCCACAGACTATAAGGTACATACTATTATGACTCACGCCTTTGACTACGGCTGGGTAAGATACGAAATGGGATATTCCTCTGCCGTATGTTTTGTTTTGTTCGTTGTAATGCTTGTCTGCAATAAGCTCGTTGGCAAGCTGCTCGGCAAATATGTAGACTGAGTAAAGGGGTGAGCTAATGTTGAAGAAAAACAAGAAAAATCTCAAGCCCTCAGAGCTTGCCGCTTTGCAGGCGGAGGAAAATGCCGCCGCCCTTGAAGCGCTGAGAAAGCGCCGTGAAAAAGAGCATAAGAAAATGCTCAAATCCAAGGGTTCAAACAAGCGTGTAGGAAAATCCTGGAAAAACGATATCGGAATTTTCCTTCTGCTTACATTTATGGGACTGTTTATGATATTCCCCATTTATCTGGCAGTCGTAAACTCCATCAAGCCCGTGCAGGAAGTATTCCTTATGCCTCCTAAGCTCTATGCGATGGATCCCACACTCAATAACTTCCAGGATCTGTTCAAGATCGCAAACAATTCATGGGTACCCTTCTCAAGAAACGTGTTCAACAGTATTATGGTAACAGTAGTTGCTACCGTTTTCCACGTGCTGTTTGCTTCCACAGCGGCGTTTGTGCTTTCCAAGTGCAGATTCCCCGGAAATGCGCTTCTTAATGAAATTGTTGTCGTAGCCCTGCTGTTCAACTCCACCGTACTGTACATCATGCAGTATATGGTAATGGCAACACTGGGTATGATCAACACCTATTCTGCGCTTATCCTGCCCATTATCGCAACGTCAATGGGTCTCTACCTTATGCGTCAGAGTATGACAACCATTCCCGACGCAATGATCGAGGCTGCTAAGGTTGACGGCGCAGGACTTATGCGTATATGCTGGGGCATAGTAATGCCCAACTGTAAGCCTGCTCTTATGACCATCATCATCTTTGAGTTCCAGACCTCCTGGAACCAGGCGGGAGGCGGTCTTGTATACGACGAGGCTCTCAAGACTATCCCTGTCGTAGTTCAGCAGATCGCCGCAGCGGGTATCGCTCGTCAGGGCGCAATAGCGGCTTCCGCAGTCGTACTGATGATCCCTCCCCTGCTGGTATTCGTTTTGGCACAGAGAAACGTTATGGAAACAATGGCTCACGCAGGTATGAAGGACTAAGTTCATACTGCCACAACTTAAAGAAAAGGGTGATGATATGAAAAGCTTGAAAAAGCTGATCGCCGCAGCAGGCGCAGGCGTAATTCTCGCGTCAACACTTGCGGCTAATGTGACCGCTATGGAAAGCTATGACCCTTACGGCTATGACAGATGGGGCGACGCAGTCGCTTCACAGGTCGGATATACCGCCGAGAATTTTGTGGACGGACAGTCCATAAAGGGTCTTACCGACTATGTGTCCTCAATGGAGGGCTACAATGCGGCCAAAGCGGAATGGAAGGACAAGATGGGGCTTAAAGAGCCTGCCGATCTTTTCCTTGCAGAGGATACAGGGTATCTCTTCAAGGAAAATTCCGAAAAGGATCCCAAGCCTTATATGTTCATAGCCGACAAGGGCAACGACAGAATAATCGTGACAGACCTTGAGTTCAATATGATAAAGTATTTCGACAGATTTACCTACAATGGCGAGGAGCTTACCCTGAAAAAGCCCGAGGGCGTTTTCGTGGATAAGTACACAGGCTATATCTATGTATGCGACACCGAAAACAGCCGTGTATTAAAGACCGACATCGAAGGAAACGTTGACTACATCTTTGAAAAGCCCACCTCCGAGGTCTATTCCCAGGACCTTACCTTCAATCCCCGCAAGGTGGCTGTTGATAAGGCAGGAAATGTTTACGTTGTAGTAAAATCCGTAACAAAGGGTGCGGTAATGTATGATATAAGCGGCGATTTCCTCGGCTTCTTCGGCGCAAACCGAGTTGAGGCGACCTCCGAGATCATTATGAACGCTTTCTGGAACACCATCGCTACCGAGGAGCAGAGAGCACGTTCCACAAAGACCACACCTATCGGCTTCTCAAACTTCGATATCGACGATGACGGCTTTATCTATACCGTTACAGAGTCCACCGAGGTAAGAACGGATACCGTCAAGAAGCTGAACCCCAGAGGCTCCAATATCCTTGCCTCTATCACCGCCAATGAAGTTACCTTCGGTGATATTTCCCCTGCATACTACTCCATCTACACCAAGCAGTCCACCCTCACCGATATCGACATCGGACCCAATGGCGAGCTGAATATCCTGGACTTTGCTCACGGCAGAATATTCCAGTATGACAAGCTTGCAAACCTGATGTTCGTTTTGGGCGGCACGGGTGAGCAGCTGGGAACCTTCCGAAGCGCAGTTGCTATCGAGAGCTATGATAATATGCTCTATGTTCTGGATTCCAGAAAGAACAGCATTACCCAGTTCAGACGCACCTCCTTCGGCGAGATCGTTACCGAGGCTACAAACCTTTATAACTCCGGCTACTACGAGGAATCCGAGGAGCCATGGAGAAACGTTATCAAGTACGACGGAAATTACCGCCGTGCATACATCGGTATAGGCAACGCTCTTCTTAATAAGGAAGAGTACAAGGAGGCAATGAAGTACTTCAAGATCTCCATCAGCCGAAACCGTTACAACAAGGCATACGAGGGCTACAGAGACCAGATCCTTCAAAAATATTTCACTCCTGCGATCATCATTATCCTTGTAGTGATAATTGCGTGGACGGTACTCAAAAAGCTTAATCAGAAGGGGATAATCACATTCCCCTGGCAGAGAAGGAGAGGTGCGTAAAGTATGTTGGATCTTACCCAGGGACAGTTTGTGAGGCACGTAGTTATGCACCCCTTTGAGGGCTTCGAGGATCTGAGATGGAAAAAAGCAGGCTCTATGAAAATTGCCATCGGCATTGTCTGCCTGCTGTTTATACAGTCGCTGGCATACAGCAGAATGTACGGCTTCCAGTATTATTCGGATTATGACAAGATTTTCAACATTGTTCCTTATATTTTCCAGAGCTTCGGAATATTCCTGCTCTATGTAGTCTGCAACTGGGCGATGTGTACCCTGTTCGACGGCGAAGGCTCTATGAAAAATATTTTCATAGTCACGGCATATTCGCTGATACCGTATATAGCAGGCTATCTGATAGGAACGGTCCTTTCCCATTTTCTCATCAGAGACGAGTATATTTTCATACAGTGCTTTGAGTATATCGGAACGGCATGGACGGTTGTGCTGTTTATTTCGGCAATGAAAGCCGTTCATCAGTTCTCCTTCGGAAAGACCTTGGCGCTTATCCTGCTCACATTGGTGGCAATGGTGCTGGTTATTTTCCTGCTGGTTCTTCTTCTTACTCTTTTCCAGCAGGTACTTATCTTCCTCTTTACCATCTATACTGAGCTTTCCTACAGATTGAGAGTATAAAATTCATAAGGAAAAGTGGTGAAAACAATGCATTCAAAGCTTAAAAAATCTCTTGCGTTTCTGCTCTGTTTTTCAATGCTCATGACAACGGGAGCCGCAAGCGTATTCTGCGAGGACTCCCCCGAGGAAGAAACCGAATCGGCGGCTGCCTCCGATGAAGCGGACAGCTCCGATGAGGAAGAAGAAGAGGAGGAAACTCCCCGTACAGAGGAAGAAGCATTTGAGCTTATGGAGGAAGTGGATTCAAACGAAAACCTCAAGCTCTATATGAACACGAAAGAGAATACCATAATGCTGGAGGATCTCAAAACAGGAGAAAAATGGTGGTCAAACCCCGTTGATCTCCAGACCTCCAACGCAAAGAAAGGTCAGAAGGACGAGCTTGCTTCCGGAATGACCCTGATATACGCTTCCCCTGCCGACCGTGCTACTACCATTCTTAACAGCAAGGGCAAGGGCAAGACAAAAATGAAAAAGTCGGGCAAGAATATCGAGATAACCTACACCTTCTCCGACCCTGGCATTACCGTTCCCGTGACAATATCCCTTGAAAAGGATCATATGAAGCTGTATGTGGACACTTCTGCCATAGTTGAGGATAATCCCTCCACCGTCAGCGGAAAGCTTACAAGTGACCTTGCTTTTATGACCACATTCGGCGCAGCAGGTCTTGAGGAAGAGGGATATTTCGTAGTACCCGACGGCAGCGGCGCCATAATCAATTTCAATAACGGCAAAACAGGTCTCAAGACCTATGCAGGAAAGGTATACGGCAGAGACATCACAGCCGTTAAGAACCAGAAGCAGGCAACCATTCAGAAGGTCAGCCTTCCTATGTACGGCATTGTTAAGGGAAACAGCGCAATGATGGTAGTAGCCGACAAGGGCGATACCTGCGCAAGCATCAACAGCTACGTTTCCAATCAGAACAATACCGACTACAACTCCACCTACTTCGATTTTGAGCTGAGAACTCAGGACGAGTACCTGATGGGCGGTGAATCCAGCCCCCTCAAGGTTTTCGAGAAGCGAGGAATACGCATTCCCGAGATCGAGCTTCGCTACTATCCCGTTTCGAAGGACGACAAGAGCGAGGTAGACTACACAGATATCGCGGCCCGTTACAGAAAGTATCTCATTGAAGAAAAGGGCGTGGAGGATAAGGATCTTACCGATAAGAACTCCCTTTATCTTGACCTTTACGGTGCAACACTGAAAAAGGAATCGGTAGCAGGTCTCCCCGTAACCGTAAAGCAGCCCGTTACCACATTTGCAACAGCCAAGTACATTCTTGAGTGCCTGAACGGTATGGGCGTTGACGATATGGTCGTTGCCTACAACAACTACAACGACGACAATATCGGCGAGAAGATAGCAGACTCCTTCAATCCATCCTCAAAGCTGGGCGGCAAGAGCAAATACAATGCTCTCAGCGAATATGCATCCGCAAATAACATCGCCCTCTTCCCCGTAGTGGATAATCAGCAGTTCAAAACAGGAAACGGTTACTGGAATATGACAAATACTTCCATCAGAGTATCAAATGCATACGCTCAGATACCCGTTTTCGACCTTGCTCACGGCATCGAGAATAAGTATTACAAGTCCCTTTCCCTGTTCACTCCCGCCTCCTATGACAGAGCCTTCGGAAAGCTTATCAAGAGCTATAACAAGAAGAATGTAACAAACTTCTCCTTCGGCTCTCTGGCAAATACAATTTACGGAGACTACGGCAAAAAGGCGATCTCCCGTGAGAATGCAAAGGGCATCGTTCAGGGCATATACAGCAGCGCAAAGGAGACAGGCTCCGTTCTTTCGGATAATCCTGCAGCCTACGTTCTGCCCTATACCGACTACATCACGAACGTACCTCTCTGCTCCAGCAAATTCGACATCTTTGACGCGGATATCCCCCTCTACCAGATGGTGCTTCACGGCGTAACTCCTTACTCCTGCACAGCAGTAAACGGCGAAGCCGATCTTGATATCGCTTCTCTTATGGCAATAGCTTCGGGCAGCAATATCGGCTTTGATATGGTAGGAACTGAAGCCAGCGAACTGAAGGACACCAAGCTTGACAAGTACTTCTACGGCTACTATGCAAACTGGGTAAACGAAGCCTCAGGACTTTACAAGTTTGCTGACGATGTACTTTCACCCGCAGCGGACAGCACCATTTCCTCCTACACGGTATCGGAGGACGGCAGCGAGATCACAACGGTCTACGATAACGGCTATACCACCGTTGTTGACCTTGACAAGCTCACCGTAAAGGCAGACGGCAAGACCTTTAAGCTTACCGACTATATCGGAGAGGAGGTAATCGGCGAATGAGACTGAATTTATCCTATGAGAAGAAGAAGGGACTTTACGGCTACGGCTTTATAGCCCTCTGGTTCATCGGTTCCCTGATGTTCTTCATCATTCCCGTTATCAAGTCCTTTATCTACTCGTTCTATGACGTAAAGCCCGACGTAGGAGCGCTTGTAATGAGCCCTCTGGGTCTTGAAAACTACAAGAAAGCCTTTATGGTAGACCCCGACTTCCGCAAGAACCTTATGGAAGTTCTGGGAGCCACCCTCTGGCAGACACCTATAATCATCATCTTCTCCCTCTTCGTTGCGATAATCATCAATCAGAAGTTCAGAGGACGTACCTTCGCAAGAGCGGTATTCTTCCTCCCCGTAATCATCGCAACAGGACCCGTTTACGCTATCATCACCAACAACCTGGACACCAGCGGAACAGCTGACGCAGACCAGTTCTCCACAATGTTCTCGGCAGATATGGTAGACCAGCTGCTTGAGTTCGTGGGAATATACGGCTTTAATGATAAGCTGACGGAAATGCTCTCCACAATGACCTCGGATATCCTGAACCTTGTATGGAAATGCGGTATCCAGATAATCATCTTCCTTTCAGCCCTCCAGGGAATACCCACCTCGGCAAAGGAAGCAGCAGCCATCGAGGGAGCTACCTCATGGGAATTTTTCTGGAAGATAACTCTTCCCTATGTATCCCCTATGATCCTTGTAAACCTTGTTTACACCATCATCGACACCTTCACAGACCCCACCAACGTGGTAATGGAGCAGGTGCTTTCGGTACAGGACGACTGGAAATACGGCTACTCAGCAGCAATGGCATGGAGCTACTTCGCCATAGTCCTTGTGGCAGTAGGAATCATATTCCTCGTTATGAACAAGATAGTTTACTACGATGACTAATTTAAGGAGTTGGAAAAAATGGCAGAAAATACAATAAAAGCAACAGCTTCCGACTTCCTTAAAAAGGTCAAGCCGGAGAAGCCTCCCAAGGAGATAAAGCGTTCCCGCAAGGAGGAGCGTGAGCGCTTCAAGAAGCGTCTTTCCACCCTGACCCCCGCAGAGCAGAAGTATCTCAAAAGGAAAAGAGCCTTTGAGACACTCTGGCCTATCTGCCGAGGACTGCTGGTGTTCGGACTCTGCTTCGTAATCATCTATCCTCTCATCTATATGATAACAGCAGCGTTCCGTCCCCGTTCGGAGATGAACGACCCCACTATTATATGGATATCAAGAACCTATACAATGGATAACATCAAGGACGTTATCCGAGTAATGGATTTCTGGAAAACCTTAGGAAACACCCTGTTTATCAACATCGGCTGTTCCATCGTGCAGGTAATAACCTGTGCCATTACAGGCTACGGCTTCGGAAGATTTAACTTCAAGGGCAAGAATATCCTCTTCGGCGTGGTCATTCTTATGATCCTTATGCCCGCTCAGATCATTCTTATCCCTCAGTATATGTTCTTCCGTTACTTCAACCCCCTGGGCATATGGCACGCCATTACAGGAGAATACATAAACCTTATCGACAACGCCCTGACAATGTATATGCCCGCTCTTATGGCAAACGGACTTCGTGCAGGTCTGTTCATCTTCCTCTTCCGCCAGTCCTTCAGAGGACTTCCCAAGGAGCTTGAAGATGCCGCATATCTGGACGGCTGCTCGCCTCTGGGCACATTCATCAAGGTAATGATCCCCAATGCAGGCTCCACCTTCCTCACCGTATTCCTGCTTTCCGTTGTATGGTACTGGAACGACTACTACATCTCCACATCGTTCTTTACAAACAACAGCACCATCGCTCTCCAGCTGAAAAACCTGAACGCATCTCTTACAAGAGTTCTGTTCAACAACGGTACCGTAAAGGTAAACGCAAGAGAGCTTATCGTATGGATGGAATCGGGCTGTCTGCTTTCCATCACGCCTATCCTTGTAATGTACATCTTCTTGCAGAAGAACTTTACCGAGGGTATCGCCCGTTCGGGTCTCACAGGTATGTAATGCTTCCCGAGTTGAAAACGGCGTAAAGTTAATTTGCTTCAAGATTTATCCTTCGGCAGTGACCGCTGCCGAAGGGTAATTATAAAAGTGAATAAAAAAGAAGTGCCGATTTAACCGTAATTTAACTATGCGATTAAACCGGCAGTTCCTTTTTATTCAAAAAAGAAAGCATCGGAGGATAATTTTTATGAACTCTCAGAATAATAAATTCAACCCCTCAAAAGATCTCTGGTACACCCGCCCCGCCGCAAACTGGGACGAAGCGCTCCCCGTGGGAAACGGACAAATGGGCGCAATGATATTCGGAAAGCCCGAAGATGAGCTGCTGCAGCTGAACGAAGATTCCATATGGTCGGGTAATTTCCGAAACAGAAACAACCCCAAGGCATATGATAACCTTGAGAAAATACGTCAGCTTATAAACGAGGAAAAGACCACCGAAGCGGAAGAACTCTGCTCCGATGCCTTTTACGGCACCAATGAAAACCAGCGCCACTACCAGCCCTTAGGCGACCTGCACATCTGGCAGGGCGCACCCGAATACAGCGAATACAAAAGAGGACTTTCCCTTGAAAATGCCGTAGCGTGGACTTGTTTTACATCAGGCGGGGTAAAATATACCCGTGAGGTTTTCGCCTCCCACCCCGACGAATGTATCGTTGTCCGCTTCACAGCAGATAAAAAGGGCAGCATATCCTTTACCGCCGCCATAGACGGAAGAGATGACAATTACGATAAAAACGAAGCCTACGATGACAGCACCATTCTCTTCACCGTATCAGACGGCATACCCTATGCCTGCGCCATAACCGTGACTGCCGTGGGCGGCGAGTGGGGCACCGACGCAAACCGCCTTGTCTGCAAAAATGCCGACGAAGCCATGCTTATTATAGCAGTCCAGACCTCATTTCGCACAGGCGATTACGAAAAGCTCTGCGTATCTCAGGCAAAGAGAGCCGCACGAATGACCGCCGACCGCCTCTTAAAGCGTCACATAGAGGATTACTGCACACTTTTTGACCGCTGCTCCTTTGAGCTTTCACCCGCGGAAGGAGTAAACAGCGATATCCCCACCGATGAACGCCTTAAAGCCGTAAAAGAGGAAAATGCCACAGACAACGAGCTGGCGGCACTTTACTTCAACTTCTCCCGATACCTTATGATATCAGGCTCAAGAGAGGGAACATTACCCCTTAATCTCCAAGGACTTTGGAATAAGGATATGTGGCCTGCCTGGGGCGGAAAATATACCATCAATATCAATACCGAGATGAACTACTGGGGAGCCGAGCTGCAGAACCTTTCCGAATGTCATACACCTCTTTTCGACCATATCGAGCGAATGAGGGAAAACGGCAGAGTGACCGCCCGTTCAATGTACCGCTGCGGCGGAACTGTCTGCCACCACAACACCGACATCTGGGGAGACACCGCCCCCCAGGACAAATGGCTTCCCGCCACCCTCTGGCCCATGGGAATGGCATGGCTCTGCACCCACATCTGGGAGCATTACCTTTTCACAGGTGACAAGGATTTCCTTTCCGAGAAATTCGACACCCTCTGCGAAGCCGCAGAATTTTTCACCGATTTCCTCACCGAGGACGAAAAGGGCAGGCTGGTAACAAATCCCTCCGTCTCCCCCGAAAACACCTACTATACAAAGAACGGCAAAACGGGTACCCTCTGCAAGGGTCCCTCCATGGACAGTCAGATACTGAACGTTCTCTTTACCGCCGTAATATCCTCATCCGAGATACTCGGTGAAAGAAAAGCTTTTGCCGAAAAGCTTCGCAGTATGAGAGACCGTCTCCCCAAGCCCGAAATAGGCAAGTACGGTCAGATAATGGAATGGGCGGAGGACTACGATGAGGTAGAGCCGGGACACCGCCATATCTCTCAGCTTTACGCCCTCTATCCCGCAGATATGATAACTCCCGCCGACACCCCCGACCTTGCCAAAGCGGCAAGAGCCACCCTTGAGCGCAGACTTTCCCACGGTGGCGGACATACAGGCTGGTCGAGAGCGTGGATAATCAATATGTGGGCAAGACTTCACGACGGCGAAAAGGTGGGCGAAAACGTTCAGGCGCTCCTTGCGCACTCCACAAGCATAAATATGTTCGATATGCACCCGCCCTTCCAGATAGACGGAAACTTCGGCGGCGGTGCAGGCATTGCCGAAGCTGTAATGCAGAGCCGATATGAGGCAGTATCGGGAAAAGCTGAAATAAGCCTGCTCCCCGCACTTCCCCCCGCATGGAAACACGGCAGCGTGAGAGGAATGAAAGCCCGCGGCGGCTTCACAGTCCATTTTGACTGGTCAGACGGCAGAATTACCAAAGCCGAGCTGTACTCCGACTGCGGAAACCAAGTTTCCCTGCGAGTAAAGGGCGATATCATCGTCACCTGCGGCGGAGAGGAGATACAGCTTATTGAAAATAACGGTGCATTTGAATTTGATACAGAGGTCGGAAAGCGCTACAGCATTTCGGCAAAATGATTTTCGGAGAATGATATGATAGAATTTTACAAGCCCGACAGGCACACAAACCCTGCTCCCGAAGCGGAGCATGAAACGAAAACAGCCTATGCGGAGCCGGAGAATATCCGCATAGTGGTGGATAACGAAGCTCCCCCGAGAGAAACGGAGACCTTCGGTCAGACCGCACCCACCCGACAGGGCAGCATACCCTCACCCGCATCGGCACAGCAGACCTATTCGCCTTTGGACGATATAGCCGATACCGCCAAGGCATACGGTCAGCGGATAATGGAGGAGATAAATCCCGGGGCAGGGGGATTTAACAGTAAGCTCAAGAATAAAACCATATCCCTTATCCTCTGCGCCCTCTTCGGTATCTTCGGCGCCCACAGATTTTACGAGGGAAAGATCGCCACAGGAATACTCTGGGCGTGTACGGGAGGCGGCTTTGGCATCGGCTGGATAATCGACCTGATAATCCTTATCAACAAGCCGAAGTATTACGAACCCTGAAAACCCAAGGAAAGGACGGTATAAAAAATGGCTCTTAACAGCTTTGCGGATCTCGGCGAAATGCAAAGATCCGTTTTACAGGAAATATGCAATATGGGAGCAGGAAATGCAGCCACCGCCCTGTCCGAGATGATATCCTCGGCAACGGATATCTCCACCCCTCAGGTAAAGGTGCTTCCCACGGCGGAAGCGGGGAAAATAGCCGACCTTCTCAGCAAGGGTACGGAAGCCTTTCTGATAAAGCTCAGCTGTGATATGCAGGGTGCGGTGCTGTTCATATTCCCCTATGCGTTTATCGAGCGGCTTGCGGGGACATTTTTCCCGGGAGTGTCGGTGAAGAGCAAGGGAGATATTGACGAAATGGTCTCCTCGGTGGTAAGGGAAACGGTGAATATCTGCGCCGCGTCATACGCCAACAATTTCTCCATAATGTCGGGAATGACGGTGGATATATCCGTCCCCGAGAGCGTGACCGCCCCCTCGGGGGAGATAACAGCGGTAAATACGGGAGCGGTAAATACCTGCTTTGTGAATAACTCCATAACCATAAACGACAGCGGCAAGTCCTTCAATATCCTATTTTTCCCCGAGCTGAAAACAATTCAGGATTTTATGGGCAGAATAGGAGTAGAGTGTTAATCTGCATTTCGGGCATAAGTATATTTCGGCACAAACGTGCTGAAATATCAATAGCAAATTTCGAAAATATGTGCTGATTATTTAGAAGCAAATTTGTCGAATATGCCAAACCGACCACAGGATAGGAGAATAGCCTTGAAGCATTATATTATCGTAAAATTCAAAGAACAAATAAATGCAGGCTCATTGACAGCCCCCGTTACGGAACTGTTCCGTAAGCTTACGGAAATGGATGGGATATATGATATAAATATTCATACGTCCTGCATAGACTGCCCCAACAGGTATGATCTTATGATCGAGATAAATATGGATAAAGACGCCCTCGACCGCTATGACAGTTCCGAAGTTCATAAGGAATGGAAACAGACATATTCGGATATGATCGAGAGCAAAGCAATTTTTGACTGCGAATAAATGAAAAGAGGAAACATAAAATGCTCAAAGGCTGAGGCAGGCTGAGCCTGCGTACGCTCGTTCTAAAGTTTATTCGGGCGTCATACAGGCGGCTCGGTAACGGCAGGAATATGTATTTGATGAGGTTGCTTTACACGACCTGAGCAGAATAGAAAGGAAAAAATATGAAGCTTCTTGCAATAGACGGAAACAGTATAATGAACCGTGCATTTTACGGCATAAAAGCCCTTTCGAATAAAAAGGGTGTGTTCACCAATGCGCTTACGGGCTTTATGAATATTTATCTGAAAACCGCTGCAGAGCTGTCTCCCGAGGGCTGTGCGGTGGCGTTTGATTTGCGTGAACCTACCTTCCGCCATAAGGCAAATGCCGCATATAAAGCCACAAGGCACGGTATGCCCGAGGAGCTTGCAATGCAGATGCCCCTTATCAAGGAGCTGCTTACCGCTCTGGGAATTAAAATTCTCGAGTGTCCCGGATTTGAGGCGGACGACATTCTCGGCACCCTCTCCACCTTCGGAAACGAGACCGACCATGTTTATATCCTGACGGGGGACAGAGACAGCTTACAGCTTATAAACCAAAATGTCACCGTCCTGCTCCACACCACAAAGGAGCTTATCACCTGCACTCCCGAGAAATTTTCCGAGATGTACGAGGGATTATCGCCATTACAGCTTATCGACCTCAAAGCCCTTATGGGCGACAGCTCGGACAACATAAGCGGCGTCAAGGGCATAGGCGAGAAAACTGCTCTTTCCCTTATCAAGGAGTATTCCTCCGTTGAGGAGCTTTACGAAAAGCTTGCCGCAGGGGAAGTGACTGCCACAAAATCCGTCATTGCAAAGCTTACAGCAGGCGAGGGGGACGCAAAGGAGAGCAAATGGCTTGCCACCATTGTGAAAAATGCGCCTATATCCCTTTCAATGGGCGATTACGCATACGGCGAGCGTGACGAAGCCGCATTGTCCCGTCTCCTCACCGAGCTTGAGATGACAAAGCTTATGGAAAGGCTGGGTGTAAAGCCCTCTGCCGCATTAAAGGCAATTCCCGAAGCTGAGAAGGAGAAGGCTGTTGATTATAAGATAGCACCCCTAAGCGTTTCGGACATAATGGGCAGCTTTGCCTTTATCCTAAAGCGCAACGAAACGGGAGCGGCGCTGTACACAGCCTATGAGGACAAGCTGAGCCTGTTTGAGAATGAGAGCGACATCATTTCCTTGCTGTCCTCGGAATATGAAAAGCAGACCTTCGGCGCAAAGCCGGCATACCGCTATATGCTTGAAAAAGGCTCTGAGCTTAGAAATATCGTTTCGGACGCGGACATTTCGGGATATCTTCTTAATGCCTCCGCTTCGGAATACACCATAAAGGGACTTTGTGCCGAGTACGGCTGTCCCGATTACGATAATTTGGGAGAATATTCGGACATTGCGGCAATAAGCGGACTTTGCCGCCGCCTTGACAGGGAGCTTTCGGAAACGGGAGCGGAAAAGTTGTGTAAGGATATCGAGCTGCCCCTTACCGAGGTGCTTGCATCTATGGAGCATTATGGCGTTAAAGCCGACACGGAGGGCATAAGAAAATTCGGCGAGACCCTCACCGAAGAGATAGACGGACTTGAACAGCAGATATATTTCCGTGCGGGAAAGCAGTTCAACATCTCTTCGCCCAAGCAGCTTGGTGTTATCCTTTTTGAGGAAATGGGACTGCCCTCGGGCAAAAAGACCAAAACGGGATATTCCACGGGAGCAGAGGTGCTTGAGGAGCTTCGCGACAAGGACCCCATCATAGATATGATACTCACCTACCGCCAGTACACAAAGCTCCGCTCCACATATGTTGAGGGACTTTTAAAGGCAGTTGGCGAGGACGGACGCATACATTCCGTATTCAAGCAGACCGAGACGAGAACGGGAAGAATATCCTCCACCGAGCCGAATTTGCAGAATATCCCCGTCCGAACCGAGCTTGGACGGAATATGAGAAAATTTTTCGTCAGCGAGGAGGGCAGAGCGCTTATCGACGCGGACTACAGTCAGATCGAGCTTCGTATCCTTGCACATCTGAGCGGTGACAAAAATATGCAGGATATTTTTAAAAGCGGCGGAGATATCCATACTCAAACGGCGGCACAGGTTTTCGGAATGCCTTCCGATATGGTGACTCCCGAAATGCGCCGTGCGGCGAAGGCGGTCAATTTCGGCATTGTATACGGCATTAGTGCATTTTCACTTTCAAAGGACATTGATGTTTCCGTTGCAAAGGCAGATAAGTATATAAAGAGTTATCTCACCAATTTCAGCGGCGTGGGGGCATTTATGGACAAGGCTGTGACCGATGCCGCGGAAAAGGGCTATTCGGAAACCATTTTCGGCAGGAGACGGTATATCCCCGAGCTTGCGGCGAAAAACAAGAACATTCAGAGCTTCGGCAAGCGTGCGGCAATGAACGCACCCGTTCAGGGAGCGGCGGCGGATATCATCAAAATTGCTATGGTAAAAGTTTACCGCAGGCTCAAGGAAGAAAATCTTGACGCACAGCTTATTTTGCAGATACACGACGAGCTTATAATCGAGGCATCGGAAAAGGACGCTGCAAGGGCAGCAAAGGTGCTGGGAGAGGAAATGCGGGGTGCCGTACAGCTTGACGTTCCTCTCACCGCCGATGTTGAGACGGGCAAAAGCTGGTTTGAATGCCACTGAGGAATTTCAGATATTCAGAGGCAAGACTGTGGTGTATGCAAATAACGAGAATTCAAAGGTGATAAATTGTACTCCCCCTTTGAAATATGGCAGAAAATATTGATTACTATAAGGACGGTAACAAAAATGGAAATAAGATTTCATATCCCCGATTTTATGAGGCATTTCAAGCTCAATCTCACCTTAGTGGACTATATGAAAAGAAATCCTCAGAAATTCCGTGAGGGAGTTAAGATAGGTTCGGTCTACGGGGCATTTCCCAATATGGTATGGAACGGCGGACGATATTTTCAGGGAAACTGCGACCCCAGAATTCCTGGGGAGATAGTAAAGCAGTTCAATCAGCGGGGCATACCCTGCCGATTTACCCTTACAAATCCTCTGCTTACTCCCCAGCATCTTTCCGACCCTCTCTGCAATGCTATCCTCAAAGCGGCGGACAACGGGCTGAACGAAGCTATTGTTTTTTCACCCATGCTGGAGGATTACATCAGAGAGCATTTCCCGGATATGCCCATAACCAGCTCCACCTGCAAGCAGATAGAAGACTTTGACGAGCTTTGCGGCGAGCTGGAAAAGGATTATTCCCTTGTGGTGCTTGACTATAATTTTAACAATAATTTTGATGTTCTCGAAAAGCTCCCCCATAAGGAAAAGGCAGAGCTGCTCATAAATCCCTGCTGTGACCCTCACTGCAAGAGAAGGGGAGAGCATTACCGCTCCATCGGAAAAAGCCAGATCGCTCTTACCGAGCATATGATGAAGAAAACAGGCACGCCATATATGCCCGAGCCCTTTGAGTGCCCTTGTATGCAGAAAAATCTGTATCAGACGGTAAGCTCCCCTCTGCACATATCTCCCGAGGATATTTATGAGAAGTACGTGCCAATGGGATTTTCCAATTTCAAAATAGAGGGCAGAAGCATTCCCGATGTGAATGTGCTGGAAAATTATGTATATTATATGGTGAGACCTGAGTACAAGGACGAGGTGCGGCTGGAAATGCTTATTATGCTTACTAAGAAATTTAAGTATTTCGGCTGATATGTTCTGATTTTTGCGTTTCGCACTTATGCGAAAATGAATAGAATTTTGAATTTTTGGGAAATTTACGATATTATTTTGTTAAATTTACAATCTGTTAATCATATCTATTATAAAAGTTTATAAACTGTGCCGACTTTTATTATATAATAGAGGTATATTATGTTGGAATATTTCGGACATTTTTTGCAGACGTATTGTGTGCAGAATTCCGAGAATTTAAAACGGGAGGAATTTTGATATGTCACTTGGTAAGGTTCTTGTTGTTGACGACGATAATAACATCTGCGAGCTTCTGAAATTATATCTGGAAAAGGAAGGCTACGGCGTTATGGTATCCCACGACGGCGATGAGGCTGTTGTTAAGTTCAATGCGCTGAAGCCCGATATCGTTCTTCTCGACATTATGCTCCCCGGCCTTGACGGCTGGCAGGTATGCCGTGAGATTAGAAAGAAATCCAATGTTCCCATTATTATGATAACCGCAAAGAGCGAGACCTTCGACAAGGTGCTTGGTCTTGAGCTGGGCGCTGACGACTATGTGGTCAAGCCCTTCGACACCAAGGAGGTTATTGCCCGTATCAAGGCTGTTTCCAGAAGAATTGGTCAGTCCTCCTCCGAGTCAGAGATCAGAGAGGTCAAGTATGACAAGCTGGTCGTTAATATGACAAGATACGAGCTGAGAGTTGACGGCAAGGTCATGGACACTCCTCCCAAGGAGCTGGAGCTTCTTTTCTACCTTGCTTCCAATCCTAACAGAGTTTACACCAGAGATCAGCTTCTTGACGAGGTATGGGGCTTTGAGTATTACGGAGATTCCCGTACCATCGACGTTCACATCAAGCGTCTCAGAGAAAAGCTTGAGGGCGTTTCCGACAAGTGGGCGCTCAAGACTGTCTGGGGCGTAGGCTACAAGTTCGAGGCTGAAGAGGAAAATGCGTAAAAGCATTGCCGCAGAGTATTTCAGCTTATCGGCAGCGCTGGTTGCGGCGTCGCTCATATTTATGTCTGCGCTTATAATCAGCTTTTCCGTATCCACCTACAAAAGCGACCGCAAAATTTTGCTGGAGCAGCTGACGGAGGAAGTCCGTGTCAGCGTTTCCGCATATCTGTCCGGCGGCTCCGATGGAGTTCCCGCCCTTCGTGAGATTTTGCCCTCGGTCTCTGCAAGCACGGGTGCGGACTATATTTTGTTTGACAGTGAGGGTGATGTTTTGGCTTGTTCCGAGGCATCACCTTGTTCACATACGGGGACTTTAAGCGAGCAGTCTATGAAAAAGGCTCTCCCACAGGGGGCTTTTGCTATGGACAGTATGAACGGCTTTTATCCCGTGTCCTGCCTTAATATGCTCTATTCCCTGAACTGCGGCGGGGAGGAATATTATCTTGCGGCAAGCCTCAGCGCAAAGGGCTTTACAGGCTATCTCAAGGCAATGGTGGTGCTGTTTCTTGTGGCATTCGCAGTCATTATGCTGGCGGTATTTCCGCTGCTCAAGTACACTATTGACCGTATCCTTACTCCCCTCAAGGAGATGACATTGGCGGCGAAACGGTTCGGAGAGGGGGATTTTTCCGAAAAGGTCTGTGTTTCCGACCAGAATGAGATGGGATTTCTTGCCAACACCTTAAATGATATGGCAAGCTCTCTCGAGACTATCGAGGAGAACAGAAAAAGCTTTATTTCCAATGTTTCCCACGAACTGAGAACGCCTATGACCACCATCGGCGGATTTGTGGACGGCATTCTTGACGGAACTATCCCCGAAAACAGGCACAGGGAATATCTGAGAACTGTTTCCGAGGAGATAAACCGTCTTGCGAGACTTGTGCGCTCAATGCTCAATATCTCTAAGTACGAAGCGGGCGAGATGCAGCTCCAGACGGAGGATTTTGACATCACCGAGCTTACGGTCAAGACAGTTCTCCTTTTTGAAAAGCGCATTGAGGGCAAAAATATCGACATCAGAGGTCTTGACACGGACAGATTTTATGTCAATGCGGATATGGATCTTGTTCAGCAGGTCATTTACAATCTTACCGAGAATGCGGTGAAGTTTGTGAACGAGGGAGGATATATCTCCTACAGCTTCCGTGAGGAGGATAATGCTGTGGCGGTGGTCATTCGCAACAGCGGCGAGGGTCTGAAGAAAAACGAGATCAACAAGGTATTTGACAGATTTTACAAAACCGACGAGTCCAGGGGTAAGGACAAGACGGGCGTTGGTCTCGGATTGTCCATCGTGCGCTCGATAATCAAGCTGCATAACGGCTCGGTGCTTGTTCGCAGCAAAACAGGGGAATACACCGAGTTTGAATTTACTCTGCCGTCGGGCAGCCGCCCTTGATCGGCATATACCTTAACGGAGGTCGGTATGGAAATGTATGAAAACGGGTCGTCACCCGAAAACAATAACGAGAATAATAAGCCGGTGAACCCCGATCTGAACAGGAGCGGAGGCGTTTTTTCGGAGGAGGATTTCTCGGAGAAGGTCTCCCATTCTCCCGCAAATGCTGATTCAACCTATCAGCCATACGGGGCGCCTGCGGGGAACGGTTATTATCAGGGAAATCCGTATCCTGCGGGAGGCGGCTTTCAGCAAAACGGTTATCCGACGGGTGGCGCAATCCCTGCGGACGCTGCTTACAGGCAGATGTATTCGGGTGCGTCTCCCGATGATCGCGGATATCACGGTGCTGCTCAGGGTGTGAACGGCTCTCCCGTACAGGGAGATATGGGCAATGCTTCACAGCAGAATAATTTTGCAGATCAAAGCTTTTCTCAGAATGCTTCTGCTTCGGGCGGCGGCTATGGAGGAAATATACCTCCTCAGAACGGCTATGCCGCACCTTACGGCGGATATTATTATCAGCCGCAGGTGGGGGCGGTGTCTGCTCCTGCCGATGTGCCTGAAATGAAAAAGTCCTCAAAGGGCTGGATAATTGCTGTGGTAATTATCGTTGTGCTGATGTTCTCGGCGGTAATGCTCCTGCTGGCTTTCGGTCATAAGGGCGATGGAGCGGCGCTGAGTACCAATGAAACGGGAAACGGTTCGGCTCAGAATGTTTCTCAGAGCAGTTCGGAATCTGGCGGAGTGACGGTGAATATCAATGTGGCTCCGAAGCCTGTGGAAAATGAGGAGTTCTATCAGAACAAGGAAACGGGTCTGCTGACTCCTGCAGGTGCGGCAAATCAGGTCCTGCCCTCTATTGTTAATCTCTACGGCTATACGACCACCACTGTGCAGCCTTATAACGAGGCTTCGGGCATTATTATTTCCGAGGACGGATATATTATCACCAATGCTCACGCAACCGTTGATATAACCCGCTTCAAGGCAAAGCTCAATGATGAACGTGAGTTCGAGGCAAAGCTTATCGGTGCCGATACACGAACCGATCTGGCTGTTCTGAAAATAGAGGCAGAGGGGCTTGTCCCCGCGGTCATCGGCAGTTCGTCGGATATGGTTCAGGGCGAAGAGGTCATTGCCATCGGAAATGCAGGCGGATTTAACGATACGGTCACGGTGGGCAATGTCTCCTATGTTGACCGAGAAATAAAAAGCTATACGGGATATCCCATCAAATGTATCCAGACCGATGCGGCGCTTAATTTCGGTAATTCGGGCGGTGCGCTGGTAAATCTTTACGGTCAGGTCGTGGGCATTGTTGTGAGCAAGTACAGCTCTACGGGCAGCGAGAATATCGGTTTTGCCATTTCCACGGATTTTGCGGTGCCCATTATTGAGGACATTATGGAAAAGGGCTATGTGACGGGCAGGGCGAGAATTGGAATTATTTACAAGTTCATTTCACCCGACAGAGCGGAAGCTCTGGAAGTAAAACCGGGGCTTCTGGTTGCGGAGATAGCCGAGGAATGTGATGTTTCCAAAACCGACCTTCAGGTTGACGATATCATCACGGAGATCGACGGCATTCAGATGATAACCGAAAACAGCGTCAAGGAGTTTCAGAATTCTCACAAGGCGGGAGAGGTTGTTACCGCAAAGGTGTACAGACCCGGATTTGACGGCGATGCACAGGAATTTGAGATAATCTTTACGCTTGAAGAGCAGAAGTAATCGGAGCGGACGGCGTGCTGAGCGCTGTCCGCTTTTTTGACCCTATGTCAAGGTGAATTTGCACATTTTGGAACATTAAAAAGGTGGTCGGACAGGCAAAATAGCCAAATTCAAAAATAATGTTAAAAAAGGCTTGACATTACAATGCAAATGTGGTAAGATAATAAAGCTGTCGGTGATGAAGAAAAGCCCACCGAAAGCGGCACTCGAAAAAATTTGAAAAAAGATTTGAAAAAGTTCTTGACAAATCGAAAAGAGTGTGATATAATAAGAAAGTTCTCTCCCGAGAGGGAAGAACAAACTCAGAACCTTGAAAATTGAACAATGAACGACCAAAGAAACCCTTGAAATTCCGAGCTTATCGAGAGGTAAGCAAAGAGTATTAAAGAAGTCAAGGAAAAGACTTTAAAACCGAAGTCGGTTTTAAAACTGGACAGGAT
>JAGAJF010000010.1 GCA_017829005.1 Oscillospiraceae bacterium
ATAAACACCGCCTATGAGATAGCCGAGAAGTATTTTATAAAGGGTGGCAACAACAGAGTGATACTCGCCACCGACGGCGATCTCAATGTTGGACTTTCCTCCGAGTCAGAGCTTACGGAGCTTATCGAGGAGAAGCGTGAAAGCGGAGTGTTCCTCTCCGTTTTAGGCTTTGGTTCGGGAAATCTCAAGGACAATAAGCTTGAAGCCCTGGCAGATCACGGCAACGGAAATTACTCCTACATCGACAGCGAAAGAGAAGCACAGAAGGTGCTTGTTGACGAAATGAGCGGCACTCTCTACACCGCCGCAAAGGACGTAAAATTCCAGCTTGAATTCAATCCCGCAAACATCAAGGGCTACCGTCTAATTGGCTACGAGAACCGCACAATGGCAGCCGAGGACTTTAACGATGACACCAAGGATGCAGGCGAAATAGGCGCAGGACACAGCGTTACCGTTCTTTACGAGCTTGTTCCCGTTGACAGCCCTATGGAAATAGGCTCCGACCTTAAATATTCCGCAAATTCGGAAAGTAAAAAAATGGGCAATGAGCTTCTCACCGTAAATATCCGCTATAAAGAACCCGAGGGCAGCGAAAGCAAGCTTCTTTCCTATCCCGTTGAGAGGTCTCTCTACAGCAAAACAAAATCGGAGAATATGACCTTTGCCGCCGCTGTTGCGGAGTTCGGAATGCTGCTCAGAAACAGCCGCTATATAGGCGATATCACCTATTCAAACATCGCCACCCAGCTTTCCGAATATGACTACCACTCCGACGAGTTCAAGGACGAGTTTGTTTACCTTGTAAACACAATGAAGCGCAGAGCAGTGAACTCTTACGATGATTAAATTATAGCACAACTGTGCCAAAAAGTCAATATACAATCAAAACAAACATTCTGATATGATTTTGTGCAAAACAAACGGGCTGCCCCAAAACAGCCCGTTATATTTATTCCTCGGAAGCCTTTTTATCCCTTGCACGCTTGATAAGATATGCAATGCCCACAGAAGCAAAGCATAAGCCTGTGAAAAGGAAGATGATCTCCGAACCGATAACGCCCGATTCTTTAATCAGCGGATCACCTTTCAGAATATGGATAACTGTGGTGATAACCGAAATGATACCGTATATCACAAAGATGATCGGCACGCCGTTTGACGCACGGTTATAGCTGTCAAAAGCGTCATGCAGAACAGCGGTGCAGCCGAACACAGCCAAAGACAGCATTATCGGAATATCAAAAAGCGCCAGACCGTCAAAAATGTAAAGCTCAAATCCGTCATTGAGCAGGAACATCAGTAATAAAGTACCTGCCAGCGTTAAATAAGCGTTCCGAAAGGCTCTGCCCCTTTCAAGTATCTGCCTTTCGTCAAAGCCTTCTCAAGAGTGGAATTTTTCATAACAAACAGCTCCTTTTAATTTTCTTCATCAGTCCAGAAAAGCTCGTCCAGAGTTTTGCCAAGCGTCCTGCAAATGGCAATGCAGAGCATTATGGACGGGTTGTAATCGCCGCTTTCAATGGCATTTATAGTCTGCCTCGAGACCGATACCGCATCTGCAAGAGCCTGCTGTGACATATCGAGAGCCGCCCTTGCGGATTTCAGGCGAAGATTTTTGCCCAAAAGACCGCCTCCTTGATTTCATTGATTTAACTATATCATATAAATTACAGTTTGTCAAGTATATTTTACACTTTGACAAAAATATTTTTCTGATATCCGAAAAATATCGTAAATGCACCGCATAAAAAATCCCCTTATTAAAAATGAAAAAAAGCTATTGCAATTTTTGTTGAAATGGTATATAATAATATAAAATGCTGATTTTGCACATATGAAAGGTGGCTGTTAAAAATGATAGATGAGATCATTGAAACTGTGGGAAAATATGCCGATGAAAAGGTCAAGATATCAAAGGGACTGCTTATTCTTCTGACGGTAGGCGCTTTTGTTGTGGGAATACTCACAGGCACCGCCGTAACGAAGCTTGTTTCGTGTAGAAAGGCTGTCTGCAGATGCTCCTCCGACGAGGATTTTGACGCAGACGAGTATGTACGCAATCTCAGCTTTGATGATGACGAAGAATAAATGCAAAGGAAATCGGTAATATGAAATTAGGTATGGTTGGTCTTCCGAATGTCGGAAAAAGTACGCTTTTTAACGCTCTTACAAACGCAGGCGCAGAGTCGGCAAATTACCCCTTCTGCACCATTGAGCCTAACGTGGGAATAGTTTCTGTCCCCGACAGCAGGCTGGACAAGCTCAGAGAGATGTATGAGCCTGATAAATTCACTCCTGCGACCCTTGAATTTGTGGACATCGCAGGTCTTGTAAAGGGCGCATCAAAGGGCGAGGGACTGGGAAACAAGTTCCTTGCAAATATCCGTGAGGTGGACGCTATCGTCCATGTTGTCCGCTGCTTTGAGGACCAGAATATTATCCACGTTGACGGAAATATCGACCCTCAGAGGGATATCGAGACAATTGATCTTGAGCTTATTTTTTCGGATATAGAGCTTCTCGAAAGGCGTATCGACCGCACAAAGAAGCTTATCAAGGGCGACAAGAAATATCAGACAGAGCTTGAATTCCTTGAGGCTCTGAAGAGCCACCTGGAGGAAGGTCATTCTGCACGCTCCTTTGACTTCACCGAGGAGCAGGAAGAGATCATCAAGACAACTCCGCTTCTGTCCGCAAAGCCTGTTATCTATGCGGCAAATCTCAGCGAGGAGGACTTCAAGAACAATATTGAGACCTCCGAGCATTACAAGACCGTATGCGATATCGCAAAGCGTGAAAATGCGGCTGTGCTGCCCATCTGTGCCCAGCTTGAAGCCGAAATATCCGATATGAGCGACGAGGACAAGGAAATGTTCCTTTCCGAGCTTGGTCTCGAGGTATCAGGTCTTGACCGTATCATCAAGGAGGGCTATTCTCTCCTGGGTCTTATTTCCTACCTCACAGCAGGAAAGCCCGAGGTAAGAGCCTGGACTATAACAAAGGGTACAAAGGCTCCCCAGGCTGCGGGAAAGATACATACAGACTTTGAAAAGGGCTTTATCAGAGCCGAAGTTGTATCATTTGATGACCTTATGTCCTGCGGTTCAATGGCTGCCGCAAAGGAAAAGGGACTTGTCCGTTCCGAGGGCAAGGAGTACGTTATGCAGGACGGGGATATAGTTCTGTTCAGATTTAACGTATAATTGTCTGTTTATGCTGATTTAACGGGGTATATTTCCTAAGAAATATGCTCCGTTTTTTCATTATTTGTTGGTTTTGTCAATTTAAAAAAATATACAAGTGTGATATAATTATTTTGGTAAATTATACAAAAATAATTTTGGGTGAGGATGGTAAATCTAATGAGCTTTGTTTCACTTAAAAATGTTTACAAGCAATATAAAATGGGAGAGGTGACCATAACCGCTTCGGACGGAGTTTCCTTTGATATCGAAAAAGGGGAGTTCGTTGTTATCACAGGAGCCAGCGGCGCCGGAAAGACCACCGTTCTGAACCTTTTGGGCGGTATGGACATCTGTGACGAGGGTGAGATCATCGTGGACGGCAACGACATTGCAAAATACAAGCCAAAGGAGCTTACAGCCTACAGACGATATGATATTGGCTTTGTGTTCCAGTTTTATAATCTTGTTCAGAATTTAACAGCCCTTGAAAACGTAGAGCTTGCCGCTCAGATATGCAGGGAGAGCAGAGACGCCGCCGAGGTTCTCAGTCAGGTGGGTCTGTCGGAGAGAATGAACAATTTCCCCGCACAGCTTTCAGGCGGAGAGCAGCAGAGAGTTTCTATCGCACGTGCTCTTGCAAAATCCCCTAAGCTCCTGCTCTGTGACGAACCCACGGGAGCGCTTGACTACAATACGGGTAAGACCATTCTGAAGCTTTTGCAGGACACCTGCCGTGAAAAGGGTATGACAGTTGTGGTCATCACCCACAATCAGGCGATAACTCCTATGGCAGACCGTGTTATCAAGATAAAGAACAGCAAGGTGGCAAAAATTTCTCTTAATCCTAATCCCACACCCGTTGAAAATATAGAATGGTAGGTCGGCGGCTTATGAAGAATATGTTATTGCAGAATACGCTTCGAAGCGTAAAAAAAGCCCCGGGGCGATTTGCCGCCATTGCAGCAATTATTGCGCTGAGCTGTGCATTCTACTCGGGAGTAAAGGCTGCCTGTCCCGATATGAAAAATTCCTCCTGGAAATATTACGAGGAACAGGCGCTTGCGGATATTCAGCTCAAGTCCACTCTCGGATTTAACGGGGGAGACTGTGAAAAGCTCCTTGAAAATGAGGAATTCACCGCGGGCTATGCAGGATATTCGGCAGACCTGTTTACCGAAAGCGGACAGGGAAATGCGGTAGTTAAGGTAATGTCCTATTCTGAGGATTATCCTCTCAATAAGCTATACCTGACCGAGGGCAGACTTCCCGAAAAGCCGGGGGAATGTGTTGCCGACTCGGCTCCCAGGGACAAGCTTTCCTTTAAGATAGGGGACAATATAACCCTCAGCGCCGAAGATGAAAACGAGACCTCCGATTATCTTACACATAACGAGTTTACTGTCGTGGGCATTGCCCAGTCGCCTCTTTACGTTAATTTTGAACGCGGCAGCACAACAGTGGGAACGGGAAATATAAGCGCATTCGTGTACATTCCCGAAGAGGATTTTGCCCTTGACGCGTACACCGACATCTATCTTTCCGTAGGCAAGGCTCACGAAAAGGGCGTAGCGCCATTTTCCGATAAATATGATGATATAGTTGCAGAGGGAGAATACCTTGCAGAAACACTTGCAGACTCATTTTTAACAGAGCGTGAGCAGAATATCCGCTCAGAAGCCGACGAGTCTCTTTCCGATGCGAAGGAAAAGCTTGCCGACGGTGAGAAAAAGCTTGCCGACGGCAATGCAGAGTATAAAAAAGGTCTCAGGGATTATAACAGTGCCTATGATGAGCTTAAAGCCCAGCGTGAGGACCTTAACTCTGCAATGGCGGAATACAATGACGGACTAAAGCTGCTTGACGAAAATGAAGCGAAGCTGCAGGAGCTTTACGATACCTGCCCGAGAGTTGACAATATCCTGAAAAGTCACAAGGACGTTTATATGAAAGTGCTTCCAGAAGAGCTTCTGAACGTTCTCAAGGATATTCAGCGCATTTACGATGATAACGATGTAGAAGCATCCATTTCCGACCTTCTTGCGGTTTATATAATCACCGACCCCGAGCGTGACCCCAATTCAAAGGCCGCCGCAGGGGCTGCCATATCAGGTGCCAACGAGCAGGTAAAAGCCGCTGCTTCCGCCGCACTTACTGAGATAGACAATCAGAGAAAAGCCCTTGAGGAATCGGGAAAGCAGTTTGAAGAAGCCGAGACCGCACTTGCAGATTTCGAGAAGGAGCTTGCCGATGCAAAGCATGACCTGGATGATGCACAAAAAGAGCTTGAGGACGCTCAGACACAGATAGACGATGCTAACAAGGAGATATCCGATGCCGAAAGCGACCTTGAAGAGGTATTAGAGGATAAAAAGTGGTACGTATGGAACAGGGGAGAATGGAGCCCTGACTGCCTTACCTACGGCACCGATGCCGAAAGGGTAGACTCCATTGCCGCTGTTTTCCCCCTGTTTTTCATTCTCATAGCAGCTCTTGTATGCTGCACCACAATGTCCCGAATGGTGGAGGAGCAGAGAACGGAAACGGGTACTATGAAGGCTCTCGGTTTCAGCTCCGGTGCCATTATTTCCCAGTACGTGCTTTATGCCTCTTTTGCCAGCGTAATAGGCAGCGTTATCGGAACAGTTATCGGTTTTCCGCTGCTTCCGACTATCATTTTCAAGTGCTACCGCACAATGTATAATTTCCCGAATTTTGAAGCGCCCTTTATGCCCCTGTTTGCACTGGGCTGCTGCGGCGTATCCCTGCTCTGCACGGGACTTTCGGCGGTATATACATCATACGTTGAGCTGACCTCCGTTCCTGCCGCACTTATCCGTCCCAAGCCTCCCAAGGGCGGAAAGAGGATTTTCCTTGAAAAGATAGGCTTTATCTGGAAGAGACTGAAATTCACCTCCAAGGTGACCTTCCGAAATCTTTTCCGCTACAAGAGCAGATTTTTTATGACTCTTATCGGTATCAGCGGCAGCACCGCTCTCCTGCTGACAGGATTTGCGCTTAAGCAGTCTATTTCCTGCATTGCCGACAGGCAGTATGAGGAGATATTCCTGTATGACGCAACCGCCATACTCAGCGACAAGGTTTCCGAAGAAGAGCTTGCCGAGGCAGACAGGGTGATATCCGAAAACGAAGCCATAACATCGTCTATGAAAGCTATAATGACCGTAAAGGACATATACGGTGACGATAACAATAGTGTTGAAGCATCACTGCTTGTTCCCGAAAATTCCGAAGAGCTGGGAGAATATATAGTCCTACGAGACCGCTCCGACAAATCTCTTCTGACTCTTGAGAACGGCTCTGTAATTCTCACCGAAAAGCTTTCAAATCTGCTTAATGTAAAAACGGGAGATATGGTATTTATCGAAGGGGCAGAGAAGTCCGTAAAAATTGCTGCCATTGCGGAAAATTACACATATCACTTTGTCTATATGACCCCTGTCACCTATAATGAGCTTTTCGGTGAAGGCGATGTAAATACCATACTTCTTAACACTGCGGATAATGCGGATTATGATGAGATATCCACCGAGCTCATTTCCTGCGACGCCGTTATCTCCGCCGCATTTACCGTAAACGGAACGGACAAGTTCAGAAAGCTTATTTCGAGCCTTGACCTTATTGTAGCGGTCATTGTAATATTTGCAGGCGCACTTGCGGTGGTCATTCTCTACAACCTGGCAAATATCAATATAAACGAGCGTGTCAGGGAGCTTGCCACCATCAAGGTGCTGGGCTTCTTTGACGGGGAAGTGGGAGCCTATGTTTACAGGGAAAATACCGTTTCCACCATTATCGGAATTATTCTCGGTCTTATTGTGGGCATATTCTTCGAACATTTCGTAATTGTCACTGCCGAGGTGGACGAGGTGATGTTCTCCCGTGATATCCCTTGGTTCTGCTATGTTCTTGCGGCTGCGGCAATGGCGGTGTTCACGGTGCTTGTAAATCTTCTGCTGTATTTCAAGCTCAAGAAAATAGATATGGCTTCCTCAATGAAGGCTATTGAGTGATTGGCAGAATTAACATAAATTCAAAGACTTGATTGTACAATTTGGATATGTTATATATTGACATTTTTCGTAAGTTGTGATATCATAATTAACGGTTTGTTCGGCGGTGCTGAGTATCAGCTGCCGCCGAATATTTTTGTGGGATTACGGAGGATCAGAAAATGTTAATTACGGATTACGTAAAGATCCTGAAAAGAGAATTTTCGGGGTATAACGGAAAAAAGTTCGGTAAGGACGTTCTTGCGGGCATTACCGTTGCAGCTGTTGCGCTGCCCCTTGCTCTGGCGTTCGGAGTAAGCTCGGGAGCAACAGCGGCTTCGGGACTTGTTACCGCTATCATATCGGGACTTATCATCGGAGTGCTTTCGGGTGCTTCCTATCAGATAAGCGGACCTACGGGTGCAATGACGGCTATACTTGTTTCGCTTGTGGCTCAGTACGGAATGCAGGGCGTTTTCGTGGCAAGCCTTATGGCAGGCATACTCCTTCTGCTCTGCGGCATATTCAAGCTGGGCGGACTTGTTTCCTACCTGCCCTCTCCGGTTATAACAGGCTTTACAAGCGGTATTGCTATTATTATCGCTC
>JAGAJF010000104.1 GCA_017829005.1 Oscillospiraceae bacterium
ATACCTTATTACCTCCATGATAAAATTTATGTGTTTCCACATTTTTTATTATGGAGTATTATGTAAAGTATTTCAACGTTTTTTTGTGATTTTTCGCGGTTGTTGGGGATTTTCTTTACATAATTACTTACTTTACATAAACCGAACCGCCTTTAATAACTATTTTACTATCATTGGCAATTTCTGAATTTGCACCTAAACCGCTGCCGATACCTACGCCGAAGCTGCCGCCGGAAGCAGTAACAGTTCCTCCCTCAATAGTGATGTATTTTCCAAAACCATTAGTACCGCTGGGATCGTCGGTTGCACCGCCTCCGATACCTGCAGCGAAGGTGCCTGTTGCGGAAATAATACCGCCTTTGATGGTGATATAATAACCGTTTCCGCCATAGCCGCCGCCTATGCCTGCACCCCATTCGCCGCCTATTGCGGTAAGCTTGCCTGTGCCTTCTATCTTAAGACTTCCATTGTAACCATTCTTCTGCAAGCCTGCACGTTCATTTCCGCTTTTCAGCGTGTTTACCGAGCCGTCCGCAAGGGTTATGGTGACATTTCCTGTGCTGTCGTCCGCAATTTTGAATGCACAAGCATAATATGTTCCCGAAACGTCAATATTTACCCCTGCAAGGGTAATATTTGCGTAAACGCCGCTTGCAACCTCAATTCGGTCGGAAGTTGCCCCTGTGCTTGCATTAACAATAGTTATAGAAGTAGGGGACTTTATAGTAAGCACTTTGTTCTCATAGGTGTAATCCGTACCATAGGTCAGAGTACCGCCGTCTGTTGCTGTCACATTGAGTCCAATGCTGACCTTTCCGTTTTTAGTGCATAAAATTGTTGAAGAAACACCGTCACTTACAATAGTATGCATTCCCTCGGTGAGATAAGCGTAAACCTTGCCATCACCGTGATTTATGGGATATTCTTTGCCGTCTATTGTGAGAGAACTGCTTGCTGCAGAGAGTTCGGCGAGATATACCTTTTCTGAATCACCGTTTGTAGGTGTAATGGGCGTTCCGTCAGAAAATGAACCACTTACCCAGGGTGTACCATTACCAATGTCAGCTCCGGAACAATTAAATACTACATTTCTTCCGCCCTTTGCATAAACAGAACCGCCGCTTATTACAATATTTGAACCTGTTTTTTCAGTACCGCCGCCTATACCTGCGCCGCCTGATGAACCACCTTGTGCGGTAACAGTGCCGCCGCTTATGATTATGTTCGAACCCGTGCCGCCGGTGCTGCCGCCTATTCCTGCACCACCTGTGTTGCCGATCGCTATAACAGTACCGCCGCTTATCTTAATATCTGAACCGGAGCCGTTATTTCCGCCGCCGCCTATACCTGCTCCATAACCACTGCTTCTTGCAGTAACAGTGCCGCCGGTTATGGTTATGTTCACACCGTCATACTTACCGCTGCCTATTCCTGCACCACCAAAGCTGCCTTCTGCGGTAAGCTTGCCGGTGCCGTTTGTACCGCCCTGAATGGTCAGCTTGCCTGTGCCACCGTTCTTCTGCAAGCCTGCACAATACTTTCCGCTTTTCAACGTGTTTTCAGAGTCATCCGCAAGGGTAATAGTTACATTGCCCGTACTACTACTTGCAATTTGGAAAGCCGGGACGCCTGCATTATGTATGTCACCCGTTCCCGAAACATCAATATTCACATTATCAAGTGTGATATTTGCGGAAACGCCTGCTGCAACGGTAATTGTATTTGTTACAGAAGTATTGGGGTCATTGCTGTAAATGCGATATGTACCGTCTAAATCAATAGTAACATTTCCGTCAGCAATATTGAATTCACGGTCATAATCAGCCGCACTTGCCACAATAGCATTTCCAAATCCGTCAAAAAATCCGTCCCCGACCTCCGCCGGGAATGTAAATGCCGCCGCCATAGCCACAGCCGTCGCAAATGCGGTTATCCGCTTGGCTATGCGTTTTAACCTTTCTTTCTTCAAAATTATCAGTCATTTCCCGAAATACACTTTTAAATTTTATGTGATGCACATATAACGAGCATCACATTCATCTGTGACGCTCGTTTGACGGGGCTTTTCGGTTCAGCCGATCGAAAAATATAACAATACCGGGGGCATAGAGTCCTCAATTATTGAGCCACAAAATCTGCATTGATCGCAGTATTTTTGATTGCACCGTTTGCCATATCAAATCCTACAACGCCTGTGTTGAAAGCATCTCCTCTGACATCATTAAACCTAATGGCAGAAAGATATTCTCCGTTTGCCAGGGACTTCATTTCTACTGTAGTATCTTCCTTATACTTAACGGCTTTGCCTGTTCTGCGGCCTACGGTTTGGTTATCCATCAGGGCATATTCATAAACAGGTGTGATCTTACTTCCAATGGACAGATCTGAAACATTACGTCCGATCAAATCGGCTGTGTCCTCCTCGTCGGTCAGATAGCCGCCTGTGATATCAAAGCTTCCGTCTGCCTTATTATAATAGAACATAAGATAACCATCGCTGCCGTCAATTAATACGGGTGCACGGTAAGTAGTGCCTGAATTTGTATCATTTACAATTTCCGGAGCCAGAGGCTGACCTTCCAGACAGAGCCACTTTCCGTCAAATGCGGTATTCATTTTACCGTCTTTGATGTCTACGCAGTTAAGCATTCCATAGTCTGTTATCGAATGGTCAGAATAATCAATTCGTGCAACACTCAAATAATAATCCTCTATCAGCTTTTCTGCCGATTCATTTACTGCGACGCTGAAATTTCCTTCCGAAGTAATTTCCGCCGCAGCTTTTTCCAGCTCATTCAGGCTGCTTGTATCCAAAGCTTCCAATACAGGCTTTCCTTCTGCCTTCAGAGCCTCTTCCATTTCATCTGTCAGACAGCCGGCAATTTTGTAAAAGTACAGAGCCTTTAAGGATTCATCCTCAGTGAAATTTTCGATATAGTCCATTACTGAATATACAGTGTTGATGTTTTTGGCCTGGGAAGGATAGAATATGGACAGTCCCTGAGATTCTTCCAAGGAATTAGCCGCACGGTTATATACCACTGCCTTGTCCATAGCTTGTTTGATCTTTGCAGCTTCATTGGGATAATAGCTTGTAAGATTATCACACATAAGTCCCAGATCCACGAGGTTAAAACAATCGTAAGAACTGGATCCGTAATGTAAGCTTCCTTTGGCTGCACGGCTTAAATTTGTTAATGCGTCGCTGTCCTTTGCAGTATCCTCCAATACTTTATCCACTAACTCTTCATAGGCATCGTAGACTTCTGTCGTTGCAGAAATATCTAAAAGTGACAGACAAACACTACGATTGGAATAGCCAATTTGTTGCATGAATTCACTCTTGTCCATACCTGCATAGCAGTCCATATAGCTATCCACTATATTAAGACCAACCTCTGCAGCATTCATGGAGGGATCCTCTGCAAGAGCACGAAGCCAACGTATATAATACCAGCCCTGTCCGGGTTCTGTTTCTTCACTTCCAACGAAGTATTTTCCATATCCGTCAAAGGCACTTACCACCTCTGCGGTTGCCATAAGGCAAGCATCAAAGCCGATAATATCATAGGGGGGATTCTCAGGATCGGCTTTTACAGCATCGGAAAATGCTCCCTTCATATCCGATATGGATAATATACTGTTATAGATCTCATCCTGTCCGTATCCGGACGTTCCGCCGCCGTGATCCCAGAAAACAACGATCTTATGATCGGCATCATGTTTTTCATTACAATATTTCAGAAAATCTGCAACTGATTCACGGGTTGCCATATTAAAGGAAGGATAGCTTTCTTCTTCTTCAAATCTGCCGTTCTTTACATGGAATCGCTGCACACGATTTGGGTTGATCGTGTTGTCAGTCCAATGCTTCGCACCTCCGGTCTGGATCACAACCTCAACTTTATCCGAATTTGCTATCTGCTGTGCTGCAATGATCTCGTTAATGTCTGTAGTAGCGGCACCATCCATATCAGCTACCACAACAGTGTTTGTAACATATTCTGTGTGTGTTTCGGAATAAATAGGCTTTTGTACATCGTACATAGGCGAAGGCAGCTCTAAGCCTGCTTCTTCGATGGTGTTTTGATATTTTCCCAGCAAGCCACGGATATTTTTTGAAGTCTCGCTTTTGTTCTCAGCTGCTTCAGTCGCTGACATGAGCGAAACCATTGTGTTCAAATCATTTTGCCCCATACTTTCAAGATCGGAACCTACCATATAAATATAGATGCCCCATGTGTCATTGGGATCGTTTTTTTCCATTGCCCGAATTTCATCTGCCGATGCCGTGTCAATAACATACCCTTCACGCAGTTCTTCCAATTCGAATCTTTCACAGGCGTAAATTTCATCTTGAAAATTTTGTGCTGCCTGATTGCCTAATGCTATGAGAATGTCTTCGACTGATAAGGCAGCCACAAGAAGAATAGGCACCAGACATACTCCGATAATGCGAAGAACCTTAACAAAGGTAGGTATTACCTTTCTCTTTGCATTTCGAATGGCCTTTTTATCTGCCTTATATTTCTCAAGAATTTTGCGGCTTTCCTCTTTTTCCTTTGCAAGCTGTTCCTTCTTCTTAGCTTTCTCTTCAGCCTTCTTAGCTTTGGCATCTTCCTTGCCGGTTTTGGATTCTTGATTTTCGGCTTGCGCTTCATTCTTAGCAAGCTCTTCTTCGTTATTGTTCATGTTTTCGGGTAAATTACTCATATAAACATCATTCCTTTCATTTTTTTCAGGCAAAAATAATGCCCTTGGCTATGCGATAATTTTATTTGTCAGCGGACAGACAACCCCCTCTAAATTTTTTAACAGTTCATTCCTGCTTTAGCACAAACTCGGTATATCGTGCGATAACATCTTCCTTTTTCCCCCGTGCGATATTGTAGCTTTTGCCTCCGCACATGGTTACCGAGGAAGCTTTTATCATCTCAATGCACGACATATTGACCGCAACCCCTCGGTTTATCTCGATAAATCCGGTAAATAAGGGAAGAATCTCCGAAAAGCCTGTATGAAAACGGCTGACTGTTCCGTCCCTAACGGTAATGTTGGTATAATGACGGTCACTTTCTATTGTAACCACATCACTGTTTCTAAACAGCTTTATCTCGTTTCCCGAACGGATAAGCACGTTATCATTTACGCTTTCACGCCGCACAACGGCTCTTGCAAATGCCTTTACAATATCCGCCTCGGAATAGGGCTTTACAAGATAGCCGATGGCATTCACTCCGAAAGCCTCAACAGCATGGTCGGTGCTGACAGTGCTGAATATCACCTGAGTATCGGGAGCGAGCTTCTGCATTTCTCTGACAATACCAAGTCCGTTTTCATCGCCTAAATAGATATCCATAAAAACAAGGTCATATCTCCTGCCGCTTTTTATGCTTTCAAGGAATATAACGCCACTTACAAAGATATCTATCTCCGCATTTTTTTCAATGTCCATGAGAGCAAACCGAATTTTGTTTGCGTCCATAGCGTCATCGTCACATATTGCTATACGCATAACATCACCTCACTTTCGTTTTTCTGATATGTTACCGATTCGTCTTATACCGAGCCTGCGCCGTACTCGCTCTTTACGCCGATAAATCCGCCCATCTGCGTGATAAGCCGCTTTGAAATAGCAAGTCCCAGTCCCGTTCCCTCAACGGAGCGATTCTTTTTGGTATCCACCTGACGGAAGCTGGTGAAAAGTTTTTCAATATTTTCCTCGGTAATGCCTATGCCCGTATCAGCGACGGAAACTAAGAGATTTATGCCGTAATCCTGTTTTGACTGCGAAACGGTAAGAGTGACGGAGCCCTTTTCGGTATATTTTATGGCATTGGTCATAAGGTTGACGATCACCTGTCTGATACGCACCTCGTCACCGATGATCCCCCTCGGGATATTGTGAATATCCTCCATAAGCACGATTTTATCAATATCGTCACAAAGCTTATGCTTCCAAGATGTTCCGCTTCGATTGGCAAGCCACTCCGCATAATTCTGTCTTGTGTTGTATTTCGGATTTTCTATGACATTCAACTTTTTCTTTTTGCAGATAGCATTGATTTTCTCCCTGCAAAGCTTCACGGTAGATTTATTGTCAAGCCAACGTTTTCCGTTCATACCGAAAGCATTAACAGCAAGATGAACGTGAATATTATTTGTATCGGTATGCGTTGCAATCAATATCTGAAAATTATCTCCGAAAACCGATTTTGCCCATTCCTGAGCTATCCTGTCTGCTTCCTGTGGAGTCACTTCCTGACCCTTGAAAGAAATGACATAATGGTGCATTTTGATATGCTCTTTTCCTGTAGACTTGCCACCCCTGTGAAATTTTTCACCCGCATAATGCTCATAGCACATTTTCATTTCGATATATGCCGATTCGGGATCATCGGAACAATTTATGCCTGTAACGATCGCCGCTTTCTGAGCTTTGGTTTCTCCCGTAATATATTTCAAAGTTGCCAACGGTGAGTTCTTTATGGAGAAGTGCCGTAATACTGCCATTAAATATTTACCTCACGCATTGATATTGCTTTAAGGTCATTACGGGCAAATTCACCCATTTCGTTAATGATACGTTCGGCATCTTCCACATCTTTTGCAAATACAGCCTTGCTTATATTCACTGCTTTTGCAACTTCATTCATTTCACGATGAAATTTGTTTCTCATACCGGGAACGCCGTCATCGGGAGAAAGATAATCAATGATCTTGATTTTGATATTCAGAGCCTGATCTCTTATGTAAGCGGCTGGCAGTTTTCCGCCTTTGGCAGAAAGCTCAACAACCTTGTTCCATTCCTCATCACTGTACTTGATCTCCTTGCGGATTTTCTTTTCCACATTCTCACCACCTGTTCATAAGCTGCGAATAGTAGCGAATGAAAAGAACTCGGTATTCTTCAAAGCGCATTTTAAGATCTCGGAGCTTCGGAAGATGTTCTGAATTTGTTTCCTCTGCAACCCTGATAATCATTTTCAAATCAGTCCCGATATGATTGATTATTTTCATCGGCAGGCAGAAATCATCGGCTCTTGTATTTTTCCATTCCCTGTGAAGCGACATATTCCGAAGATATGTCGCAGGCTTCATTTTCAGATATTTTGCACGTTCGCACACACGCTCCCACTGAGCCTGCGTAAAAAGAACGTGCTTGCGTTTTGTTCGTTTCGTGATTATCACTCTCCTTATCTTTTATCTATATTCGGGGTCTTAGGGGCATTCAGCCCCTAACAAGCCGACTGCGGAGCCGGTCGGGAAAAAGGTGTACTTTTTCTGCACTTGTGTGCTATTCTACCAATACCCCTCTGTAAACCCAATTCAAGCAATGCGTTTACTTCTTACCAAACAAACCCGATGCGACTTTCTGTACAATACTTATATTTGCATTATCCTCAAATACCGCAAACAGCATATTCAGCCTTTCAGCAAAATTTTCAAATGCGGCAGCCTTGTCGGTAAGCTCGGCAATGCGTTTATCCTTTTCGCCAATGAGAGCATTTTTCTCAATTATGCACTGCTCCATTTTCTTCATAATACCCACATATTCCTCAAAAAGCTTGTTCTTTGTTTCAAGCTCGTGAGTGAGGTTGGTTATCTTCTTCTCCTTGCTGTCGGCAAGCTTTTTGTTCTCCCTGCTTTCAAATTTTACGATATTGATGGTATTTTCCAACTCGGTATTTTTGCTTATGAGCAGAGCATTGTCCTTTGTCGGTTTCAGAATATCCTGTGCAAATTCATCAAGCATCTTTCTGCCGTTTATTATGAAAATGTGATTTTTAAGTTCTTCCGAATGACGGTTGATCTTTGAATTTACCGACTGACGGGAAACGTGCTGTTCGGTTGCATACTCTTTTACGGTCATTAGCTTTTCTGTGGATTCGTTCAAATTCACATCACCTCACTTTCAGTCAGTATCGAAAATTCCATTGTTCGACACAATCAACTATTGCCGAGTTTCATCTGCTCCGACTGATTATGATGCCTGTTGATAAGTCTGTTTTTAAGGATTTCGAGAGCATTGCTATTTGGAATTTCATTGAGAAATGCAATAAGCTCCTGTGCGGAGATTTTCTTCTCTCTGCAAATCTTCAAAAGCTCCTTGCTTTCAAGCTCTGCGATTTTGGCATTATTCTCCGAAATACTTTTGTCGATAGCCTGTCCCTTATTCCTGTGGGCGGTTTTCTGCTCTTGAAGCTTGTTACGCTTTTCGTAACATTCCCGAAGCTTTTCCGCATCGGTACGCTTCGGCTTTGCAGGCTTGGTCTGCTTTTCGGCAACAGGCTCATTTGCGGTTATGGTCTTTTCTTCCTCATTCATCTGTCAGCCCTCCCGTCAGAATTTACGATTTCGTCCTTTTCTCTGCTGTCCAGCCAGTCGAAAAACTTATCCCTCTGAATAAACTTCCGACTGCCGATTTTCACAACAGGCACGTCCTCACGATTAAGGATATTGTACGCCATAGTGCGGGTGAAGCCCATTGCCTGAATGTCGTTTGCCGATAACATCATCGGCAGATTTTCTCTGCTGTTCATAAGCAGCACCTCCATTTTTCTTTTGTTCGGCTCTCGGATTTTCCCCTGAGCCTGCTCCCATTATATATCAAAAATTTCCGAAAACGCCGTTTTGACCTCATTCTTTTTGCTTCGAGCAACTCATTAAACCTATGCGTGCAAATATCGTACAAATACAGATAATTCCGAACCATCCGTTGTCGAAACGTGCAAAACGTGATATATAAATTCTATAAAATTTTTTTAGCGGATTTCATTCGATTTTTTTCAAAAGGAACGCATTTGTTATGATAAATCCGTTTGTTTTGCTATTGTAATAAACGCATTTCGGTATATACGAGGTAATAGCAGAAAAAAATACCTTGCATCATACAAGTCCAAAACTGACTGTATGATACAAGGTGTTTTTAAATAGTTTATGAAAGCAAATAATTACAGCTTTGCTCTTACTTTAATAGTCACTGCATTACCCTTCTTTTCACCGCTCTGAACCATCTGACCCGTCTGCTTGTCAAACCAGTAATATCCCGTCCACGCCCAAGAGAACTGAGTAAGCACAAAGCTTATCTTATCGCAATTATATGTCTTTCCGTTCAGCTCAACGGTTTCCTCACCGCATTTCTTTGCCGCAAATTCGCCAAGTCCCATTGCTCCCCTGTTATCGCCCGTGCCTATGGAATAAAAGAGGATCTCCTCCTGTGCGGACGCTATAAATGCAGGCATTGCCATATCCATGGTCTGATACCACAAACCGTCCTCTATCCTGAACGTTTTGTCCTGTGCCTTGCCCTTGAATGTGCCTGTCAGGTGAATGTAGCCGTCGATTTTCTCGGCGGTAACTTCTGTATTATCTGACGTTCTTACATAGCTCCATTTTTCGGCGGACAGATTTTTTCCGACCTTGCATTTTTCTTCGGAATAAACCTTTCCGTCCTTGAAGATCGTTACAGTAATTTCGTTATCGGTGCTGTAGCGGGACACATCAACCTTTCTTTCGCTGCCGTCCTCAGACACAAGTTCGATCTCTGTCACACCCTCTGGATAGCTGTATTCGGGAATATCATAAGACGCAATGGGATTTGAGGAATAAACCGTTTTTCCCTTTGCAAAAACCTTGTTAATAAAGCGTATGTTTGAAATGTCCTTTGCGGGATCCTTTTCAAGCAGGATAAGATCAGCTTCCATGCCTTCCTTGACAAGTCCCTTCCTGTCGGCAATGCCAAGATGCTCCGCACCGTTCTTTGTAGCAAGTTCTATTGCCTGCATAGGCGTAAGTCCCGCTTCAACATAATATTCAAGCTCGTGCTGAACAGACTCCTCGGTTCCTGCTTCAAGCATTGTGTCGGTTCCCATTGCGATAGGAATGCCGGCGTCATAGATAAGCTTCAGATTGTGAATACTGTTCGGCAGACGGTTGGGGTCATTTTCGTAGGTCATAGCATTGACCGTAGGCACAAACCTTGCCCCACTTTCTTTCCAAAGCTTGAGTATATCATCATCTGCGCTTAAAGCCTCGTCCAGTATGCCGTGTTCAATACCGTAAATTCCAGCTTCAAGCAGTTCTCTTACATCTTCCTTGTAAAATACATGGGCAGTAGTTTTGAGTCCGTTCTTTTTGCCCTCGGATATTATCTGCCGCATAAATTCCTTGTCAAGCTTTTTCAAGGGTACATTTTTTCCGAAATAAAGATAATCTCCGCCCTGATAGGTCATTTTCAGGAAATCAATACCTGCATTTTTCAGCTCTGCAATGCCATTTGTCACATCATCCTTTGAGCTTACCTCGATAGCCATTTCCTTTCTCATCCAGGGATTTTCACCGCCCAGCGTATTTGCAGGGTGACCCTCGGGAGTGGTGAAATTAGGTCCTACAATAAGCAGCTCTGGACCTGTAATTTTCCCCTTGTTTATCATATCACGAAGCTTATATGCAAAATGTCTGGGAGCGCACATATCCTTGATCGTGGTCACACCGTAAGGGAAAACGCCCTCGAAAAAAATCTCGGGTATCTTTTCAGCTAAAAATCTGTCACTATCCTCATCGCTTCTGCTGTTCATACCCTGGATATGGATATGACTGTCGATAAGCCCAGGCATAAGAGTTTTTCCCTCGCCGTCGATTATCTGCACGCCCTTTATTTCCATAGGTTCGTCCGAAATTTTCTCGATAATACCTTTGGAAACATATACATTCTGATTGAATTTTTCCGTTTTGTCACCCGTGATGATATGCACATTTTTGATAATAAAACTGTCCTTTTTGCTTTTCGGTCTTCCAAGATATTTTATAAGCACAAACATAACAACAGCTGCGCCTATTACCATCTGAATAAAGCCGATAAGAGGTATTCCTAAAATTGTAGGCATAATAGATCACTCCCCTTCCTTTTCCTGTTCTTGCTTTGCCTTGAATATCTCATCGCCGATGCTTTCGATAATATCGGATTTGACAATAGCCATTCCCTGATCCTTGTCGCAGAGAATAATCAGCGAATCACCTGGCTTGATGTCAAACATTTCCCTTGCTTCCTTGGGGATAACTATCTGACCCTTTTCCCCGACTTTGCTTATTCCAACATATTTGCCTTTTTTCATACTGCTTCCTCCTCATATTTGTTATACTTTTCATACTTATTATACTATTAATAACAGATTATGTCAATAGGTAAATGATTTTATTTTGCAGTATTCTGTGATATATTTATTTTTGAATTCTCTTAAATAATTTTTTAAATCTCATTACACCCTTGCGTGCAAACATCGTACAAATACAGACAATTCCGCACTATCCGTTGACGAAACGTGCAAAACGTGATATAATAAATCTATAAAATTTTTTTGGAGGATTTCATTTGACTTTTTCCGAAAGGGGCGCATTTGTTATGATAGATTTGTTTGAGTGCTGCGGAGAAATAGCTTCGGTGGGCATAATCGTTGACTTTTCCGAAGATACGGAAACATATATTGTCGGTACTCCTGCCGATATTAAGGCTTGGGCATACGGTGGCTGTCCTATGAAAGCTCCAAAGGGACTTATGAGGCATAGCAACAAGGCAGGCAATCTTGTCAAGGATATAAACCGTCTTATGAAGGTAAAGTATGAGCTTAATGAGATTATGGCTCTGAGTGAAAAGCTTTGCAATGCGGACGCATTATGTGACGGCAGCTGCAACTGTGTCCTTGAGGAGCTGTCGGAGTATTACGATATTTCCGAATACGCTAATATCGTTAAAAACTATATAATCTATTTTTTATTCAGTAAATTCAAGCTTCATCAGCGTGATTTCAATAAAAAAATCGGGTTGTCCGTAAAGGGCAACCACGATCGTGCGGAAAAATATAT
>JAGAJF010000105.1 GCA_017829005.1 Oscillospiraceae bacterium
ACATCAAGCCTGTTTGTCTCGTTTAAAAGCTCGTGGCGGCAGCCGTCCCAGAGCTTGAGGCGCACATCGGTGAAGCCGTGAGAATCAAGCCGCCTGTAAAACTGCATAACGCCCTTTCCGTATGAGCCGATGGGATCCTCCGTACCGCTCATAACAAGCATAGGCAGGTCTTTTCTCACCTTGCCGTACCACGATCTTGAGGAGCAGTACAAAAGGAGCATAAACAGGTCACGAAATGCAGAAGCGGTGAAAATGAAATTGCACTTTTTGTCGCCGCAGTAATCCGCAACCACCTGCTCGTCACGTGATATCCAGTCAAATTCCGTCCGCCTGTCCGCAATGCGGGCGTTTGACATTCCGAAAAGCAGCCTGTTTATTTTCCTTGAGCGGCTTTTTACTCCGTGGAGCATAATTTCCTTGTCCGCAAGGATAATTCCCGCGTGTACCGCAGGGTGATTTCCCACCGTTCCCAGAATTACCGCACCGTCAACGTCCGAGCTGTATTTTGCCAGCAGACAGCGTGTAACCAGAGAACCCATAGAATGACCGATGACATAATGGGGAATTTTTCCAAACATCTGCCTGCCGATAAGCATAACATGGCGCATATCCTTGATAAGGCATATCCAGCCGTTGTCAAGGGCGAAATACCCAAGATCATACTCCTCGGCAACCGAATTTCCGTGACCCAGCTGGTCATGGGCAATGACCGCATAGCCGTTTTTGCAGAGGCAGTCAATAAAATGCTCGTATCGTCCTGCGTATTCGCACATACCGTGGCATATCTGCACCAGCGCCTTTGCCTTTCCCTCCTTCGGGGTATAAATATAGTATGTTATCCTGTCTGCCTTGTTGGAGCTAATAAATGAGTGTTCTGATCTGATAAAGTTCATAAGCGTAATTCCTTTCACAGGTATTCTGAGTTATGCGGGTGACGACCCGCGGCGAGTACGTTCTATAGTTTGTTTGGGCAGCAGACTGTCGGCTCGGTAACGATACAAATATACTGACCGATATATCGGGCTGATATTGTATCTATCGGCGCGGAGACAAAGCTAACCAAGCCGCACAAACTAACAGCGCGACCTCGCCGCGGGGCGTCCCCCGCCGCAGCGGGTCGTCACCCGCTATGCTTTTTCATCTTGAAGCCCTCGTCCGAAAGAGGATTGGACTCAAGAGCCGTTCTCACGTTCTCGTTGGTGAGGTGGGTGTATATCTCGGTGGTGGAAACGCTGGCATGACCGAGAATTTCCTTTAACACCATAGGGTCAACATTTCCGTACTGATACATAAGTGTGGCGGCGGTGTGTCTCAGCTTGTGGGTGGAAAGTCCCCTGCCTCCCATACCTATCCGCTCGAGAGCATTTGTAACTATCTGCTGTACCCGCCTGTTTGTGATACGGGTCTTTCGTTTGGAGAGGAAAAGGGCTTCGGTGGGAGCCTCGGGACGGACAGCAAGATACTGCCTTATCGCTTCCTCGCAGCCGTTGTTTATGTGGATTATCCTCTCCTTGTTGCCCTTGCCAAGAAGTCTCAGGGTGCGGTCATCAAGGTCGATGTCCTGAATGTTTATCCCCACAAGCTCGGAAAGTCTCATTCCGCAGTTTAAAAAAAGCATAAGGATACAGAAATCCCGCTCATAAAAATCCTCGGCAGGGCTTATGTTTTCAAGGAGCTTCCTGCTCTCGTCCAGACCCAGATATTTGGGCTGAGCCTTTTTGGGGCTGGGAACATCAAGCGCCTCAACGGGATTTGTCTCAAGATGAAAGCTTGTAAGCTTATTATTGCACAAAGCCTTGTAAAATCCCTTGATGGCGGAAATTTTTCTTGCTCTTGTCTTGTCATTGTTGCCCCGTTCCTCGGCGGAGTAGTTCAGATATTCGTAAACGTCCGACAGGGTAATGCCTGCCACCTTTGAAAATGGCACATCGGCAATTACATCAATATCATCGCCCTTTGCGTTCATCATATTTTCCTTGATGTACCGCAAAAAAAGCCGCAGGTCGATGTAATAGGACTCAATGGTCTTTTCCGAACGGTTTTTTATGACCCTGAGATAGAAAATATATTCACGCAGATATGGTGGACAGTCCTTCATATCCGTCATAATAGCTCACCTCACCATTGCTGTTCACAGTTCTTTTATCTAATTTTACCATAATACCTTTTGGGTGTCAAGATAAAAAAAGCCGCCCGGATATCTCCGAACGGCAGATCGTAAACTGTAACCGAATTGTAATTGACAAAATATGCAGGAAAAATTATCACGGAGCCTTAACGGTAAAGGTCACGGAAATAGTCTTGACTCTCTTTCCCTCGGTAAGGGGCATTATCTGAGCAGAGCAGTCCGTAAGGTCTCCGTCGGCAGTCCTTGCCTCCCCGGGAACGGCGGATACCCAGCCGTTGTACAGATTAACTCTGGTGCATTTTCCGTCATCGGAGCAGGTGTAGCCCTTGCCTGCCATCTCATACGCCTCGCCGTTTATAAGTATCTCGTCAATTGTGTATGTGTAGCCCGGGAAAAGCTCCTCACCGTTTGAAATTCCCAGAGCGGAGAATGCCACGCCCTTTGCCAAACCGCATTCAGAGAAATCAAGGCTTACGGTGTAGGTGCCCTCGCCTGTTATCTGAACGTTATCGGCTTTAAGACCCGTGGTGGAGTTTGTGGGGTCATACTGGTCGCCCACGCTGTAGGCAACGCCGTAGTCGCTTGAAGCATACATTAACCACGCAATAGCCATATCGTCCGCAGGTGACAGGTCAATGGATGCCATCTGCTCCTCGGAAGCCTTGTTTGCAGCCTCTTCTATCCTTGCCTTTGCCTCGGATTTGATAGTATCGATGTCCTTGTCCTTTTCATTCTCATATCTTCTAGAGGAGAATATCTCTGCAAGGGTCTCGTCTGCAAGGGTATTGGAAACTCTCTTGTAGAAATTGCTGCAGTCCCAGAGAACGGGGCAGAAATCGTAAAGGTCGCAGTTGTCAAGGAGATTGGAGTATAATTTGTCCGTGTCGGGCTTTATGCCGCCGTTCTTCTTCATTACCGCATATTCGCCGATAACAACGCCATAGCCCTGCTCGGAGAATTTGGAAAGCTTCTCAAAAAGACCGTTCTGCTCATCGAAATCTCCGGGAGAACCCCAGTGATCAACGCTCTCGGTGCCGCAGTAGTCCCAGGGAGTGTAGTAATGCACGGAAAGAAGGAGCTTGCTGTCAGCCGAATCCTCGGGCATTTTGAACCGCTCGTCGCAGGTGAGGGCAATGTCCGTATTGTAGCCTGCAATAAGCAGAAAACGGTCGGCATTGTTTCCTCCCTGAGAACGGATAAGCTTTACAAATTCGCTGTTTATCATATTGGCAGTCTCGTAGCACTCGCTCTTTGAGAGAACGCCCTCCGAGCCTGTGATGTCCTTATCATTAAGACGGTCGCCCAGCTCCTCGTTTGCTGACTCGAAGATGAGCTTGTAGGAATAGTCCTTGAAATGCTCGCCGATCTGACCCCACATTGACTTGTACATCTCAAGCGCTTTGTCTCTGGTAGCCTGCTCTTCCGAACCGAACATTCCCCACCAGCCGCCGTCCCAGTGGTCATTGACGATAACGTACATATCCGCGTCAAGAGCATAGTTCACAACAGTCTCCACACGGTTCATAAGACGCTCGTCAATGGTGTAGTCGCCTGTTTCGAAGTTCATACCGTTTGTCCAGGCAACGGGTATTCTTATGGTGTCAAAGCCCGCGTCCTTCATGCCCTGTATCATTTCGGCGGTGGTGTAGGGCTGACCCCAGCCTGTTTCAAAGCCGTCGGGGTTTCCGCCGCTCGTGTAGCCCTTGTGATTGTAGGCTTCAAGAGTATTGCCCAGATTTATGCCGTTGCCCATTGCCCGTATCATCTCAAGGGAGGTCATTGCCTTTATGCTTTCCTCCTCCTCGGGTGACAGGGACACCTCGGAAACCGCTTCGGCAGATGCTTCGGATACTTCTTCGGACACCTCCTGCCCGTTTTCGGCATTTTTTCCGCAGCCTGCAAGCATAGACAGCGCAAGACCTATGGCAGCCGCAGATGATAACGTTTTCATTTTCATAGCTTTTCCTCCAAGTAAACATTGTAAACATTTTGCACATTAAACTGCATTGTCTATCTGCAACAATAATATCATATTTCCGCCGAAAAAACAAGGCTTTTTTTACAAAAATTTTTTCGCAAATGGAAATATTTTCCGAATAAGTCTGTTTGTATGGTTAATATAAATAAAAAAGGACATATAAATTTAAAGTTTCTGTACAAAATTATAGTAAACTATTGCAATGCCTATACAAATGATATATAATATATATTGTAACAGCAAGGCTGATTGTGTAATTTGACAAAAAAGACCATTATCTGCCGATATAAAACTTAAAGTAAGGAGCGAACACATTATGAACGACTACCATGCAGAGAACATCAGAAATATTGCAATTGCGGGACACAGCGGCTCGGGAAAGACTACCCTTGCCGAAGCCCTTATCTATAAGGCAGGAGCTTCCGACCGCCTCGGAAAGACCTCCGACGGAAATACAGTATGCGACTATGACCCCGAGGAAATAAAGCGCAAGGCTTCCCTGGGCGCTTCCGTTGCTTCCTTTGAATATAACGGACTGAAGCTCAATCTCCTTGACGCACCGGGACTTTTCGACTTCGAGGCTGATATGCTCGAGGCTGTAAGAGCCTCCGACACCGTTATGATTACCGTTTCGGGCAAATCGGGCGTAAAGGTGGGCACAGAAAAGGCTTACAAGGCTGCCCGCAAGGCAGGCAAGGCTACAATGTTTGTAATCACAAAGGTTGACGACCCCGACGCTAATTTCTACAATGTCCTCACCGACCTGAAAACCGTTTTCGGTCCCACAGTCTGCCCCGTTATCGTTCCCGTTATCAAGGACAGACAGGTGATATCTTACGTAAATCTCATTGAGATGAAGTGCTATAAATACGATGAAAAGGGCAACGTCAGCGAGACCGAAATGCCCACCGCCGAGATATCCGAGAAGATGGATTACCGTATGGACGGTCTTGTTGCCGCATTCTCCGAGGCTGTTGCCGAGACAGATGACGAACTTATGGAAAAATTCTTCGAGGGCGAGGCATTCACTCAGAAGGAGCTTGTTAAGGGTCTCCACGACGGTATGAACAAGGGTCTTATCACTCCTGTTATCTGCTGTTCGGACATTACAATGGGCGGCATTGATATGCTTCTCAAGGAAATATGCCTTCTTATGCCATCTCCCGTTGACTGTCCTCCCGCCATTGCTTATTCGGGCGACGATATCGAGGAGATCCCCTGCAAGGATGACGCTCCTCTCAGAGCCTTTGTATTCAAGACCGTTGCAGACCAGTTTGTGGGCAAAATGTCCTGCATAAGAGTAATGAGCGGAGTTCTGAAGGCTAATACCGAGTACATAAACGCAGCCACAGGCGAGACCGAAAAGATAGGCAAGCTCTATACCCTCTGCGGCAAGAAGCAGACAGAAGTGACTTCCGTAGGCGCAGGCGATATTTGTGCGGCTGTCAAGATCGGCGCCGCTACCAATGATACCATCTGCGAGGGCAAGGCTGTTTCTCTCGACAAGATAGTATTTCCGAAGCCATGCTACAAAATGGCTGTCAAGGCAAAGTCCCAGGGCGATGAAAGCAAGATCAGCGCCGCATTTGCAAGGCTCTGCGAGGAGGATCCCGCTCTGTCCTTCACTCAGGACGCTTCCACAGGCGAGTTTGTTATCGCAGGTCTGGGCGAGCAGCATATTGAAGTTGCCGCTGCAAAGCTCAAGAACAAATTCGGTGTTGACGCCGCTCTTGCCCCCGTCCGCATCGCATACAGAGAGACTATCCGCAAGAAGGTAAAGGCTGAGGGCAAGCACAAGAAGCAGTCCGGCGGTCACGGTCAGTACGGTCACGTATGGATCGAGTTCGAGCCTTGTCTCTCCGACGAGCTGGTATTTGAAGAAAAGGTATTCGGCGGAGCAGTTCCCAAGAATTTCTTCCCCGCAGTTGAAAAGGGTCTCAGAGACTGTATGAACAAGGGCGTTCTGGCAGGCTGCCCCGTAACAGGCGTAAAGGCTATTCTGGTAGACGGCTCATATCACCCTGTTGACAGCTCGGAAATGGCATTCAAGACAGCTGCCTCCATCGCATTCAAGGAGGGCATAAAGCAGGCTGACCCCACTATCCTTGAGCCTGTGGGAACCCTGAAGGCTCTTATCCCCAACGATAACACAGGCGATGTTATGGGCGACCTCAACAAGCGCCGCGGCAGAGTGCTGGGAATGAACCCTGCCGATGAAAAGGGAATGACCGAGATCGTTGCGGAAGTTCCCGAAAGAGAAATGCAGACCTTTACAATGCAGCTTCGCCAGATAACAAGAGGAAGAGGCAGCTTTGAGTTTGAATTTGTCCGCTACGAGCAGCTCCCCGCAAACCTTGTTTCAGACGTTATAGTATCGCTCAGCAGCGCAGAATAACAGCATTTTGGCGGAGAGCGTTTCGTTCTCCGCCTTTTTGATATCCGTTAGTGAAATGTATTAAATTCTGTGATAAAAATTTGACAAAATAAAGAAACTCATTTCTATTGACAAATCAGGGGATTTGTAATAAAATTATAGTGTGTGATTTCAGTATCGGACTGAGTCGCCTATGAGAGAAAAGAAAAACAGAGAGAAAGATGGGTCGCTAATGAAAAAATTATTATCTGTCCTGCTGGCAGCAGCAGCAGCCTTCACAATGAGCACCGCCGTTTATGCAGAACCTGCAAAAACCGACAATCCCGGAGAAGCTACCATAACCTTTGACACAGACAAGTCTCTGGAGTATATACATACCTTCGGAAATGCGGCAGACGCAGGGCTTACCATGGAGCTTACCGACAAGGACGCCCTTTCGGGCAAGGCTTTAAAGCTCAGCGAAAGCTTCAAGGGTAATCTCAGCAACCGTTATGGCGGATTTTATCTTGATGCTGCAGATTTCGGACTTGACAGCTTTGCAGGTTATACATTTAACATTTACATCAATGCTTCATCCAAGGCTTCAAAGGCAACGAGCCAGTTTGAGATATTTACCGACGGTGCAGGCTGGCAGTCGGTGAACTTCCTTACAAATAATGCAGGAAGCTACAGAGTTGCTTCCATAGTCATTCCCACAAATTCACAGAACACCAAGGTAGGCGTTTCCTTCCCAATAATCCAGGAGTTTGACGGGGAGCTTGGAATGTTCGACGATATCACCATTGTGGACAACTACGGCAAGACCATTGCCAATGTGGGCGATATCGACACTTCCCTTTATCAGGGTCCCAGCGGATTTGTTACCGTGATAACCACACTGCTGTTCATTCTTGTTATCCTTGCTGTTATTGCCGGCGTGGCATATTTCATTATCAAGACTATGAGAAAGTACAGATAAGCTTAAAATAAAAATCGGCTGCTAAAATGCAGTCGATTTTTTTGCATATATGCAGGTATTCCGTCAAATCTGAAATAAAAAAACAGCCGATGCTGATGATCGGCTGTTTTTTGGTTGGGGTGCAGGGATTCGAACCCCGGAGATGCTTGAGTCAGAGTCAAGTGCCTTACCGCTTGGCTACACCCCAGTATTTGGTTGGGATAGCGGGATTTGAACCCACGAATGACGGAGTCAAAGTCCGTTGCCTTACCGCTTGGCTATATCCCAATATCGGCATAAGGGCTTCAAGCTAACCGGTAATATCCTTAACGACTTTAATATCATACCATATTCCAACTGAAAAATCAAGAGGAAAATACTATTTTTGTATATATGCACAAAATATATTACAATTTCAGTGCATATTCACTAAATCTCGTTTCGGTTTTCAAGTGCCTTGAATAAAGTTACCTCGTCGGCAAACTCCAGAGTTCCCCCTATGGGCAGACCGAATGCCAGACGTGTCACCTTAACGCCCAATGGCTTCAGAAGCTTTGAAATGTACATAGCGGTAGCCTCGCCCTCAACGGTGGGATTTGTCGCCATAATTACCTCGTTCACGCCGCCCTTTTTTATCCTGTCAAGAAGCTCCTTTACCCTTATCTGCTCGGGAGTTACCCCGTCAAGAGGGGATATAAGCCCGTGGAGAACGTGATAAACGCCCTTGTACTCGTTTGTGCGCTCGAAAGCGGCAATATCCTTGGGGGTCTCCACCACGCAGATGACCGAAGCGTCACGCAGGTCGTCGGAGCATATGGGGCACACGCCGCTGTCGGTAAGGTTGCAGCAGACGCTGCACTCCTTTACCGTAGAATGGGCGTTGATAATAGCGTCGGCAAACTCCCTCGCTTCCTCGTCGCTCATTCCCATAACAAAATATGCCAGCCTCTGAGCTGTTTTCATACCAATGCCCGGGAGCTTTGCGAATTGCTCTGCAAGTAATACAAGAGGAAGAGCGGTGCTGTTTGCCACGACTATCATACCTTTCAAGTGAAAAATCAGGGCGGCAAGAATGCCGCCGTTTGGTTAATTGTAATGTTATCAGAAAAGACCGGGGAAGGAAACTCCGCCTGTTACAGCGCCCATTCTGGTCTCGGAGGTCTCTTCGATCTGCTTTACGCACTCGTTTACAGCGCTGATAATAAGATCCTGAAGGGTCTCAATATCGTCCTTGTCAACGACCTCGGGCTTGATGGTAAGGCTCTGGACCTGCTTTCTGCCGTTCATGGTGATCTCAACGACGCCGCCGCCTGTGGTAGCGGTAAAGTTCTCGTTCTCGATCTCCTCCTGAACATTTGTGATCTGCTCCTGCATTTTCTGAGCCTGACGGATCATACTCTGCATATTCTGAGCGCCGCCGCCCATACCCTGTGGTAATCTTGCCTTCATAATAGAATTCTCCTTTGAATTTTTATTTTAATTTAATTTATTAAACGGAAAATGCCGCAGCTTTTGCAGCTTCCGTTAAAAGCTTAAACCGTGTCAACGGGAATGCCGCTGTCCTCCGCTTTTTTTAGAATGGAGTCAAGCTTCTGCTCGGGAGCAGTTTCGGACTTTTCCTCCGCTGACGGCTTGTCACCCGATCTGTCAAGGCTTGCTCTGTAGCCTGTGAGAACGGTGGAGAGGGAAATTCCCGTAATATCCTTTACCGCCTCAAGTATCTTCGCCTTGTTTTCGGAGGATTTAAGAAGCACCTTGATAAGATTTTCCTTGCTGTTTATGACCAGCTTTCCGCCCATACTGTAGCCGTAGGAGTTCACAAGGGGGGGAGCCAGCGCAGGACAGAGAGTCTTCATACGGTCGATAACGTCAAACCATCTGTCGATGTAAACAAACTCCGCACCCTCGGGCGCTGCGGAAATATCCTTGACAGGCTCTCTTCGGGGAAGTGCATTTCTCATTGGCTCCTGTGCCGCAGGAACACCGCTTGCAAGCTTTCTTTCAAGCTCGGCTATTTTTGCATTCAGAGCGGCAATTTCACCGCTGCTTGGTGCCGTTTTGCTCTGAGCTGTGCCGCTGCACATTCTGATAACGCACATTTCCATATCAATGCGCTTTGCAAGGGACCTGCCCATTCGCTCGGCGCAGGCGGAAAGAGCGTCAAGAAAGCCCAGCACCTGCTCTAAGGTAAGCTTTGAAGCTATCCTTTTTATGGTCTCAAGCTCCGAGGGCAGGCAAACGATAATGCCTGTGCGGTCGGGAGCAGAAATTGCTATCATCACATTGCGAAACTGTGCCGCCAGCTCCTCGCAAAGCCTCTGCATATCCTTGGAGCTGTCATACAGTGCGGAAATGATGTCAAGAGCCTTAGCAGGGTCTCTGTCGGCAATAGCTTCCGCAAGAGCGAAAAGCTGTTCTCTGCCTGCAATTCCCGCTGCCTCGGAAACCACCTCGGCGGTGACGTTCTCGGAGAATGCGATACATCTGTCAAGTATGGAAAGCGCGTCTCGCATACCGCCGTCTGCCGCCTTTGCAATAAGCTCGGCTCCGTCGTCGGAAAGGGTGATATTCTCACTCTCTGCCACGAATTTGAGCCTTGCGGCAATGTCCTCCGTCTTTATCCGCATAAAGTCAAACCGCTGACAGCGGGAAAGAATGGTGGCCGGAACCTTGTGCAGTTCTGTGGTCGCCAGAATGAACATCA
>JAGAJF010000106.1 GCA_017829005.1 Oscillospiraceae bacterium
AGAAAAAATCCGCAACAGCAAGGCTGCTACGGAAAATGTGGATACTTTTGTTAATCTTATCAAGGATTACAGTCTTATCACCGAGCTTAACTCCGCTATCCTGCACACCCTCATTGAAAAAATCGTTGTTCACGAAGCCGAAGTGATAGACGGTGAAAAAGCTCAGAAAATCGAGATTTATTACAAGTTTGTGGGCAGGATTTAATGCCCGGTTTATTAGAAGGAAGATGTTCCGTAAAAATTGTTCTACTGATATGGAACAGCGTAATGGTAGAATTGAAAGACAGGGTAATACCAACCCCGAAGTTGATATATTCCGTTACGTTACAGACAAATCCTTTGATGCCTATCTCTACCAGATTTTGGAAAACAAACAAAAGTTTATTTCACAGATTATGACTTCCAAAACTCCCGAAAGAGTATGTTCCGATGTTGATGAACAGGCACTTGACTATGCAGAGGTAAAGGCTTTGTGCGCAGGCAATCCTTTGATTAAGCGTGAAATGGAGCTTCAGACACAGATTAAGGATCTTAAATCTGAAAAAGCAAGATTCAATGAAAATCTTTATGAGCTTCAGGACAATATTCGTGTAAAGTATCCTGCCGAAATAAAGAATAACGACCTTGTTATAAAGCATTTTACAGCTGATTTAAAAACAGCTGAATCGGCACAAAGGGTTGTTGATGATGAGGGAAAGGAAGCTTATCCTCTTAAAATCGGTGAAAAGGTGTATAATACACGAAAGGAAGCAGGAACAGCGTTAAAGGAAGCTCTTGTGAAAAACATAGGCAATATTATGAGCGGCGGCGAAGTGGCACTTGGTGAGTATCGTGGATTAAAGCTCTCAGTTATGTATAATGACTTCAAAAAAGTTCCGCAGGCTTGTCTGAAAGGTGAGAAACACCATTATTGCGACCTTAATATTGAAACTGATACAGGTAATATGATACGTCTGGATAATGTGATAGGCAATATTCAGAAAGCCATTGATGACCTTTCAGCTAAAAATGATATTAAGAAGCGTGACCTTGAGCAGATGAAAATTGATGTAGAAAAGCCTTTTGAAAAGGAACAGGTATTGCGTGATCTGGAATCGGAGCTTGAAGATGTACATATTAAATTGACACAGTTCGAGCTTACTGACGATACAGCACAAAAGGATATGTTTGAGCGTCTTGCAGACAGTTTCTCCGAAGTTATGACAGGGGAGAAGTCGTATATAAAGTATGAAACAGACAGCACAGCATTTATGCCGCTTCACGTTGAAATTAACGGTGATGTTCTTACATTATCTCAGACAACGGTACAGAATGGAGATCTGATGTACGATCCGAGAATTGATTTCAAGGTTGATTATGAGAATAAAAAGGTTATCCCACTCAATTATGAGAATAGCTTTACGGGCATTTATGAGGAATATGATATTTCTGATGGAAAGCCTGAAACTATGAAACAGATCAATGATGTTCTTGCTTTTACCGATGACTGGATGGACAGGATTGATGAGCAGGGATATTCTCCATTGAGCAAAGACAATGAACCCAATCAGAGCCGAAACGGTGAAAGCCGTTGAAAAATAATATAGCTTAAAAAATCGTCCGTGCTGATATCAGTGCGGACGATTGCTATATTTACAGACCCGAACCAATCTTGAAATGTTTTTCAAAATGTGGTATAATACCATAAGAATAAAAAAAGAGGTTATCAGATGGTAGTAATTTACGCAGAGAAAAGCAGTCTTGCAAAAACTATTGCAGGAGTGCTTGGAGCAGGGCAGAGAATATCAATGCCCGGAGAGCCGACTGTTGGCTATTATCAATTTAAATTCAAAGGTGAGGACGCAGTTTTGTGTCACGGCGTAGGACACCTTATGTCACTTGTTCCTGCAAGTGTTTACGATGAAAAGTATAAGAATTGGGATTTGTCTGTATTTCCTTGTATTCCGACTAAATTCAGAATTGCACCGAAAAATGAAACCATTGCCTGTTCAAGACTTGTAAAGGGATTTTTTCAGAAAGCGGATTGGTGCATTAACGCAGCCGATCCCGACAGAGAGGGAGAACTGATTTTCTCTTATGTTTATCAGGCTTGCGGATGCAAAGCACCGTATAAACGTGTGTGGATAGAGGATCTGACAGATGTTAAAATTCAAAAAGCCTTTGATAATCTGATAGAGCCGAAGCAGTCAATTTCACAGCATAATGTCGGTACTCCCGATGATTTGCAGATGGCAGGACGTGCAAGGGATATTGCCGATTGGCTTATCGGAAACAATCTTACAGTTGCCGCAACAAAGCGTTTCGGCGGTTATAAGGAGCTGTTACCTGTCGGCAGAGTTCAGACACCGACGCTTGCTCTTGTTGTAGAACGTGAAAAGGCTATACTTAATCATTCCAAAAGTAAATTCTGGCGGTTAATGGCAAGCTTTACAACAGAAAAAAACGAAGTCTTTGAAGCTGAATACATCGAGGGTAAGATAGCAAAACAGGAGGATGCTGAAAAGAAACTTGCGGAGTGCGGAAATGCGGATGGTATTGTTGCAGAGGTAAATGTTAAGCATAAAAGCGAAAATGCTCCCTTGCTTTATAATGCAACACAGCTTCAGATTGCAGCAAATAAAAAGTTCGGTTGGAATGCTGATAAAACAACAAAGGTTATGCAGGATTTGTATGAGCATAAGCTTATGACGTACCCCCGTACATCATCGGAACATCTTACGGAAGCAATGAAACCCGAAGTATCGGTTACTATCGGAAAGCTGCTTAATATGCCCGAATATTCAAAATTTGCTTTGCCGAAAGAAAAGTGGCAGAAGTTCGGCAAAAGGCATTTTGATGATAAAAAGGTCGGTTCTCACCCTGCAATTATTCCAACAATAAATGTACCGAAGGATATGTCAGCCTTGAATGCTGATGAAAAAATGCTGTATGACCTTCTTGCAAAATCGCTTATAAGAATAATTTATCCTAAAGCAGAGCTTGATGATACTACGGCACTTATTGATGTAAACAAGGTTCGTTTCAAGGCAACAGGCAGTGTTATAACAAATAACGGCTGGTATGCTGTTGATGCGAAGCCACAGAAGAAAAATGTACTGCCGCCACTTGCAGTAGGTGATGTTCTGAAAGGAGAGTACAGCATAAAGGAGTGCGAAACCGAACCGCCCAAACGATACACAGAAGCGGATTTGCTTGCAGCAATGGAGCTTGCGGGACAGAATATTGAGGACGAAGAAATCCGTACCCTTATGAAAATGCAGAAAAAAGGACTTGGAACAGATGCTACAAGAGCGCCTATTCTGAAAGGATTATTTGACAGAAAATATCTTGACAGAAAGGGTAAATCTATATTTCCGACAGATAAAGGCATATTTCTTATTGATATTCTCCCTGTTGATGCGATAAAATCCGCTGATATGACAGGTGATTGGGAAATGCGGTTAAATAATGTTGCAATGGGAAAAGAGCCTGTAATAAATTTTATCAACGATATTAAGCAAACAACGATAGATTGGTACGCACAGGTTGCATCTGCAAGTGAAAGACATTATGTTTCTCCCGAAAAAGGAGATTTGCTTTGTCCGATATGCCGCAGAGTTGTAAAGCCTACGCCATTCGGTTGGGGATGTACAGGCTATTCAAAGGACGGTGACGGGTGCAAATTTACAATAAACAGAAACCTTGCAGGAGTAGAAATGACGGATAAAAGCGTTGCACAGCTTTTAAACAAAGGAAGAACAGGACTTCTGAAAGGCTTTGTATCAAAATCGGGAAAGAAATTCAATGCGTATCTTGTTATCGATAAGGAAAGCGGAGATATAAAGTTTGATTTTATGTCTGAAAAAGAGCGTGAAATGGTTTGCCCGGTATGCGGTAAACCAATGAAAAAATCCAAGTACGGATATATTTGTTCAGAATTCAGCAGGGATGGGAACGGCTGTAATTTTGCGGTTAATACGGAAATATGCAAAAAGAAAATCTCGGAAACACAGGTTTCCGCACTTCTGAAAAAAGGTAGGACTGATGTGATAAAAGGTTTCAAGTCAAAGGCCGGTAAGGAATTTGATGCTGCTCTTGTGCTGAACAAGGAAACCCATAAAATTGATTTTGAATTTGCAAAACGTGAACTTCCTCAAGCTCCAAATGAAAGATATATTCCGATAGCTGAAGAACCGATGCTTGATTATTATGAGCCAGTTATACCTCCTGAGTATAGGTGAGTAGATTTCAATAATA
>JAGAJF010000107.1 GCA_017829005.1 Oscillospiraceae bacterium
AGATCACTCCTGAGTACACAGAAAGTATGGAAAACTGTGTTGACAGCCTCTACAAATATTATCGTATGGATAAGGATAAAGCAAGTAAGCTCCTTCGTTCTCCATCTGCTCGTATCGCTCCCATAATTCCCGGACTTGCCCTTGAAACCGATAATCGCCTGAGAGACCTTAATACACATCGTGAATTTTTCGACCAAAATGCTTCTGATGAGGAAATCCTTGATGCGTTCAATGCAACAAACAGAGATATGTATTCAAATGATCCTGAATTTGCCGCATCTCTGAAAATGCCTGTGATATCCATAAAGCCTGAAAGAAGTTATACAGGTTCAATAACTGCAGATAATCCCATATCCATAAAGGATGTGGATGGTGTTCCAATGCAGCTTTCAAGAAAGGCTGTAGGAATCCTCAAGTTTACCGATATTTCAAAGATACGCACAGATGACACTGATCTTATAGACTCACTTAAGGCAATACTTGACGGAAAAAATGACAAATATACCGTAAATGATCATCTTAAAGAAAATGGTCTGTCTTTCTTTACAACCGCTAAGGGCAGAAGGATAAATAAGGTTACGGTAATGTCACCGACACCGGCAAGATATCTTAAAAAAGAGATCTCAGAGAACAACTTCACTCTTATGGATGACAGAAGCTACTACTGCGTTGAACTCTTCAAGGACAGCAAGGGTGATCTCAATGTACAGGGAATAGCAATGAGCGACCTTGTAAAAAAGAACCGTAAGCTCTGGCTTAATCCGGATTTTGTAATGCCGAAGGATTACTGCACTCATGTAATGTATCTTTTCCCAGGGGATTATCTGAGGATTTATAAGTCTAATGGTCAAGTAAAGTTTGAAGGTTATTACAGGTCAGTATTTAATACTAATCAGAAAAAATTTTACAATATAAAAAATAACAGCGTCAACAAAACACCTTTTCATTTAGCAGCCAAAGATAAATGTATTAAACTGAATGTTGATATATTAGGCAAAATATCGGGTGAAAATAATGGAGATGGTATAAAATGTGGAGAACCGTTATCGTTACTCAGAGAGAAAAACTGACCGTAAAGGACAACTGGCTTGTGGTATGGTCCGACAAGACCGAGCAGAGAGTTCCTATCGGAGATATCTACTCGGTAGTTGTGGATAACAGAGCGGCACTCATAAGCGTAAATGCAATAACCACACTGACTATGGCAGGCGTTCACATATTTTTCTGCGACAGCAGGCATACCCCCGCAGCTCTCGCTCTTCCGATGAATACCCATTACAGACCTTTCGGCGTAATAAAAAGGCAGCTTGCACTTTCCGATGAATTCAAAGCCCTTTTATGGCAGAAGATAGTCAGACAGAAAATATGCAATCAGGTGAAATGCCTTCATCTTGCAGGAGTTGATCACAAGAAGATCGAACCTATCTAACATATGATAGACGAGGTGCTTCCCGGTGATAAAAAGAACAGGGAGGCTGCGGCTGCCAAGAAATATTTTGCCGCTCTATTCGGCTGTACCTTCAAGCGTACAGATGAGGATGTTACAAATGCTACTCTGAACTACGGTTATTCTATAATACGGTCGGCAGTATGCAAAACCCTTGTAGCTTACGGCTACAACTGTGTTCTGGGAATACATCATATAAATGAGCAGAATGCTTATAATCTGGCTGACGATATTATGGAACCGCTCCGTCCTCTGGTTGATCTGTGGACAGATAATTCCTGCGATGATCTGTGGGAAGAGCTTACCAAAACAAACAGGCGTGATCTTATCGATCTTATCAATGTTCCGATAAAAATGGGAAAGAAGAAAACAAGAGTGCGGTATGCTATTGACAAGTATGTCTCAAGCCTGACAACTGCAATTGAAAAGCAGGATCCCGAGCAGCTTATCATACCCGAACTGATACAAATTGAACACGATTTTGAGGATGATGAGGATGGTTAACAGATTTATGAGAATAATAGTATTCTTTGATCTTCCCGTAAGCAGCAAAAAAAGGCGGAAGGCATATGCTGATTTCCGTAAATTCCTTATCAACGACGGATTTATTATGATACAGTATTCCGTTTATGCAAGAACTGTCAGAAATATTGATGATGCAAAGAAGCACTGCAGGTATATTGAAGGGCATGTTCCGCCTGAAGGCTCGGTAAGAGTAATGACTGTGACCGAAAAGCAGTATGCATCAATGGAGCTTCTTGCAGGCGAAAGATTAAAATCCGAAAATCTGCTTGACAAACGGGATATAATTGAGTTATAATAAAAATAGTGGTAAAACACCCCAAAACCACTGCATAAACACTATATGTAGTGGTTTTGGTTCTCTGATGAATATTGATAAACTAATACTATTTGACTGCTGTATCTGCGTTGTATTTGGTTTTGGTTCTCTGATGAATATTGATAAACTAATACTAAGGATAACCTGTATAAGACCGACAAGAAGTTTTGGTTCTCTGATGAATATTGATAAACTAATACTTCCGCACTTCTGACAAAAAATAGCCGTGGGTTTTGGTTCTCTGATGAATATTGATAAACTAATACGTGCATGCGGAAAAGTGCAAAGGACACGAGGTTTTGGTTCTCTGATGAATATTGATAAACTAATACAAAGTGTGGAAACATCGACATTGAACGCTAGTTTTGGTTCTCTGATGAATATTGATAAACTAATAAAATAATGACTTCATCTTTCTATGTATTTAGCAAGATGAAGTCATTTATGTTTCTTATGTATCCGTTATTTTGCGCTTGTCTGAGTCACGCTCCCTGCGGTTCTGACGCTCCTTGATATACTTGACTATAACGGTGTTGTATATTCCCTCAAGATACATATCTATTTTTTCGATGGACTTATCCATTACGGTCACATAGGGAAAAACGCCGTCACGAAGATACTCGTCAAAAAGATTTTCTTTGCTCTCCGAGCTGTTTTTCAGCCTGCAGAATTCGGAGAAAGAGAGGGGAAGCATTGAAATCTCAATATCTTCCCGACAGCAGTGTTGCCAACTCTCCCGACAGCAGATATGCATTTGAGCCTGTGATATAGATATCCACATTATCCTTGATATAAAGGCTGTCAACGACCTTTTCAAATGCAGGCACCTTCTGTATCTCATCGAGAAAAATGTAAGTTTCCTTATCCTTTAAAAGTCTTTCCGTAAGATATGAATACAGCTTTTTATAGTCAAGCAGGTCTTCATATTCGAGGTCTTCAAAATTTATAAAGATGATCTGCTCTTCGGTCACGCCCGATGTTAGCAGGAAGTCCTTATACTGCTGTAAAAGCGTGGATTTTCCGCATCTTCTTATTCGATAACCCCAATTATGAAAGCCCCTGTCGGAACCAACTTGCGGGGATATTTTCCATTTTGCTGAGTACCAATAATATTACTTGACATATTTTTCAATATATTATATAATATTACCAAAATATAGCGTCAGGAGGTTATCAAATGTCACTTTCAGACCTTTTTAAAAAGAAAACCACATCAGAGAAACAAAAGTTACCGGAAAACACGATCAGCAACACTCAACTTGCTAAAAAAATATCTCTCCGTAAAAAGCTGATTATTGATGAGGTTAAAAAACAGAACATATCCGTGAATACGGCAAGAGTGGTGTTTGTTCTCGATCACTCCGGTTCTATGCGAACAATGTACAAAGACGGTACCGTTCAGGATCTGCTTGAAAGAATTTTTCCGATAGCCATGCATTTTGATGATAATGCTGAAATGGAATTTTATTGGTTTGATTCGGTGTACAAGGAGCTTGATCCTGTCAACTGTAAGAATATTGAAGGATATGTCCAGAATGTCATACTCTCAAAGAACGATCATTTCGGAGGTACAAACTATGCGCCGATCATGACCGAGATACTGAACAGATATGTCAGACGTGAACCCTCTAACATCCCAACGTTCGTTATATTTATCACCGACGGAAATAATGCCGATAAAAAAGCCACAAAAGATGTACTTACTGAAGCCTCAAAATACAACATTTTCTGGAAATATGTGGGTATCGGTGATGAAAAGTTTGAATTTCTTGCAAAGCTGGACGAGCTTAAAGGGCGTTTCATTGATAATGCAAACTTTATCAATGTCAGCGACCTTGGCGCAATAGATGACAAGAGCCTGTATAAGCTTTTGCTCGATGAATATGGTGATTGGCTTGAATTGTGCCGCAATAACGGGATACCAACTACTTGATTTTTGAAACATTGACTTCATTTTCCAACAAGTGCAAAACAGCCGGGCTGCAATCTGTGCAGCCCGGCTGTTCGTGTATGTGCCTGAATATTTGGTTAATCCTCAATTACAAGTGTGTAATTTCTTCCGTCGGGAACCTCAAATACAAATTTTCCCTTTTCATCGAGTACGCCTTCGGTGACTTTGACATTAGTACTCTTTCTGCCGCTGTAGATTGTAAATGTTCTGCCGGCATATTCTTCTCCAAGATCAATGACGATAACGCCACGCTTCTTAGTGGAGTTGACCTTTATCCTGTTCATATCAGCGTCATAGGAGTAAACATAAGATTGATTCCAAGCGGTTGCCATAAGAGCAAAAGTCTCGTTCTGAACAGCCTTGACATAAACCTTAGATGCAGGCATTGTAAAGCTGCCCTTGTCGGTTATTTTTGCTATCTGACGTCCGTTTGCGGCTGTTACGATGATGTCATAGCCAAAGCCCGCGATAACATTAACTGTCTGTCCCGCAGCAGCATAAGACTTGTCTGCAACAACATTTCCGCTTGTGATAACGGGGTAGTAAACGGTCTTTTCAGGCTCGGGAGCAGGCTCTTCCGCTTCAATGTCCTTGTATGCAATTGCATAGCTTGAGAACTTGTCGGTAACAAAGCTTCCCTTGTTTGTCGCATTATCAAATTCGCAGTCAAGAACGGTCGCAACACCGCTGTGTACACGAATGATAGAATATTCTCTTGTCACATTCTTTTCAGTATTGATAAGCTTTTCGGGCATCTCAAAGGTAATTTTCAGCTCGCCGTTTGTATTGGTAACTGCTCTGGGGTCATTGTCTCCAACCTTAACGAACAGGGTTATGTCAATGTACATTCCTATCTGCATATCGCCCGTAAGAACAGATTCGGCAAGAGCCTTATCCGCAGAGGGAACCTTTTCCGAATAGTCTATGACTACCATATAAACTTCCAGATCTGCGCCGTTTTCGATAGCTTCAAGCTCCTCGGGTGTAAGAGGTATCTTGCTTATGATATCCTCATCGGTAAGCTCAAGGTCTGCATGACAAGCATTATTATCGGGGTCTGTTCCATTGTCAATATCTCCCGTTGATTCATCTCCGCCGTAAATTACAGTGCCTTCCTGCACATATCCGCAAACAGAGCATTCACGTTCCTTTTTTCCGTTTGCCTGAGTGGTTGCGGGAACTGTTATCTTCCAATTACCATAGCTGTGAGCGGTAATATCGGTCTTATCGCCGCATACAGAGCAAAGGTGATAGTGATTATCATCGTTATCGCTTACCCATTCTGTACCGTAAGAGTGGTGAGCTGCTATTTTCAGATCATCGGCAGTTACTTCTGTTGCTGCCTGATCGTCTGCAAAAAACTTACCGCAATCGCACTTATAATGTGCTTCTGTTCCGTCTGTTGTGCAGTCATCAGGCTCTGCCCTGTCAACAAAGGTGAGATGATTTTTGTGGATATGTCCCGTTGCAGGACTCATTTCATATCCGCAATCCTTGCAGACTTCGGGGGAGCTTTCAGTTGCGGCGGCATTGGAAGAATGCTCTGCCTCGTCCTTGATCTCGGTGCAGCCTGTGTTCAGACATTTGTGCCAATGGCTGTCCTCGTCATTTTCCCATTCTGTTGACCAGCGATGAGCTGTGCTATCTACAGGAAGAGTTACGTTATCAAGTGTGGTCTCGGTTGTGCCGTTTTCATCTGAGAACAGTAGACTGCATCTACTGCAATACCAATATTCAATATTTCCCTTTGTTGTGCACGTGGGGGAAACTGCTCCAACTTTTCTCAGAGTATGCGACAAAGTACTGCCATATCCCTGCAGGCAGATCGCACAGACAGCCTTATCCTCACAGGTAGCCGCTGTATTTTCTCTGTGGTCGTGGACAATATCCGGATAATCTCTCAAAACCCCATCTTCAATATAAACTTCATTGCCGCAGATAGTGTGAGGGATAACCGCATTTCCGTTGCTTACGGAAAGCACTACAGCCTTTTCCTCTCCGTCAACGGTCTGGGTTTCATAGACAACAACCGATTTAGGTCCGTCTATATGAACCGATGATACAAGACTTTGCGGGAGCATTACTACAGTATTACTCAAATCGGAAAGAGCCGTCATGCTTATATTTGTAACGCTTTCGGGGATAACAATTTCCTGAAGTGCAGTGGAATCATACGGAAAAATCGTATTTCCAATAGTTTTTACCGTATTCGGTATAGAAATGCTTTCAATATTTGAGAAAAAACGAAAAGCATTATCACCTATGCCTGTTATTCCGCTTTCGATGATGATTTTCTTGACACTTCGCCCCAGATTACTCCACTCAAAATATAGCTGAAAATTATTAAAAAACTCTCCCTCGCTATATATTGCCCCGCTTCCGAAAATCGTCAGCGTTCCGTTGCTGTCAAGATAGTAAAAAGCATTATCACCGCACTTCTTACTTCCATAGCCGCATTTATCGCATACGTTGTTGGCATTTACATCGTGATACTCTGTCCGCACTTCATTGCCGCAGTCGCTGCAGATCACCTTATGTTGATTTACATTCACCGGTGTGTATGAAAAATTTTGGGAGTGTTGACAGAGTTCGGGAGTGATTCCGCTGTTGCCTGTGCCTGAAAGCTTTGCAGGTTCTCCTATGATTTTGCCCGAACCATCTATTGTGCCGTTATTGTCTATTGTACCGTTTAAAATGATACTTCCCGAAACATTCAGAGAGCCGCTGCTTGTGACCGAAAGTGACGCTCCCTCGGGAATAGTAAGCTTCATATCGGCAGATATTTCAAGAATTTCGTCAACAACAGCAGTGCCGTAAACTGTACCCGCATTTTCGTTGAATACAATACCGTTAAAGCTTGCTGTATCCGCATTTATATCGGAGGAATTAACTATTGCTGCTCCGCTGCCGGTAACAGTGCAGTTTGCAGAGGTGTTGATACCGCCTATTCTGTTTGCATTAATTGTGCCGCCGTTAAGGGCAATAGTTCCATTTGAAGTTCCCTCATTATTTTCCCAATTTGCTGTTCCTATTGCGGCAGCATAGCTGCTATTGCTGTTTGCATTGATGGTGCCGCCGTATATAGTGATATTTCCGCAGGAACATGTATACTGACTTCCTATGACCGCACTGTATGCTGCCGAACCGGTATTATTTATCGAAGCATTAAGAGTACCCGGTCCGTAAATCGACAGAGAAGCTCCCTCGGCAACACGGATAGCGGAGGATTCTCCAGACCATACGCATGAGTTACAAAAAAGTAACAAAAAGATAAAAGCTTAACAAAAAGCCCCCAAAGTGGTATAATGAAAGAAAACGAAGAAGGAGAGTACCACAATGGAAGAATTAATGGAAATGTTAGAATGTATAGTG
>JAGAJF010000108.1 GCA_017829005.1 Oscillospiraceae bacterium
CCTCCGATGTTATGAACAGCTATGACATTCCCATGTTCGCTTTCAGAACCGATGACGGAAAATATATGACGGTTATTCCAAAGGAATTTGAAGGTCAATTCAACAAGGCAATGGAGGATGTAAAGCAGCAGCTTGAACAGCTGAAAAATATTGATATTGTTCGTTATGATCAGTTTTCTCCTTTGGATAAACCCGAAAAAGTTGCATATATCGTTACCGAGGAAGAAGCACAGGAGCTTGCAAAGTTGGCAAAGCTGGGAGAGCTGAATATTCAGTTTGCAAAAACCGAGCAGGGCACAGCGGTTCTCTACAATTCGGATATTGCAGAAAAGATAGAAGCGACAAGAGAAGATCATGCAAAGGCAGTTTCCGAAAGTGAGAAATTCCTTATTGATGTTACGGATAATACCATTTCTATGGATATAAACAAGCTGCTTGTTCCCGAGCTTTCCGACGAGAATACATATTTTGTGAGAGTTCCCAATACATCGGGCAAGGACTATATCCGTTTGGATAAATCCGACTGCGAAATAATCAATGGCGGCAAATCCATAAAGACCGAGCTTGATATGGAAAAGTCATATTCCATATATGACAGTACGGGAAATATAAAGCAGGAGCGCAACGGAGAGGACCTTTCAAAATCCTACAATACCCGTCACCCTCATGCCACCAAAGGTACAAAGGTGTATGAGCATGGTCAGGGCAGAGAGCGTGTAAATCTTTTCAACAAGGAAAAGAACGAGATCATAAGCGTGAAGCTGGACAAGGCCGATGTTATGCGGACAGCCCTCAAAGAGCATGGTATCACAGGCAAAACAGCGGATATGCTTATGGAGGATATAAACAAAAAGCTGTCCGACCCGCAGAAGAAAGTATTCAGTTACACAAAGGAAAAGACCGAGGTTGTGTATGCGGATATTCCCAATATCGGAGAATATCTTGCACAGTCCCAGCTTTCACAGGCGATAGTCGGAAAAACTTGCTTATCGGAGGAGATACCGAAGGACACAGGCTCAAAGTGCTGTGTTCTGGATAAGAACACAAACAGCTTTGCAGTTCTGCCCATAATGCCGCTGAAAGAGGTTCAGGCTGCACTTTCACAGATGGGATATTCCGAAATGTCTGCAAAGGAAATTGCGGAAAAAGTAGTCAGAAGCTATCGTGAGGGTGACATAAAAGAACCCGAACAGGTAAAGGCACTGTCTGCCGAAAAGGTAACGCCCTTTCAGACCACTAATGCAGAGCTTCAGGACTGCGGCTACTGCAAGACCAATGAGGGGATAATGATTATTCGTGAGAGCGAGGACGCATACAAATATATGTCCGTTGACAGGGACAGCTCTCTTGCTGATGTGGAAAAGGCTTTGCATGACAAATTCGGACTTGTGGACGATATTTCCGCAGCGGTGGTTATGAAAACTCTCATAGCAGAAGAAATCGTAAAGACTGCCGAGCCGAAAACTATCGGTGATGATGTGACAATTTCTCAGCTCACAAGCAAGTATGTTGAGATAAGTCATGACGGGAAATCCGAAATGATGCCGAGAGATAAGCTTGATACCGATAAGCTGAAAGCTATGGATATTCCCGAAAAGACCATAGGGGATATTCAGAAATCCTTTGAAAAATCCGAGCATGAAGTACTTCACCCCGAACAGCAGAATCTTATGGGACTTATAGGGAATGCGAAAAATAAGCTCCTTGAAAAAGTCAAGGAAGGCGGCAGTAAGGTTATCGAGAACATCAAAAGTAAGGGACAGGAGCGATGACAAATGGCTAATATGGGTGTCCCCGAAAAGAAAATCTCACCGTATTTTTATGCGGCGGTTATCGGCTGCATAGTTGCTATGCCCATAGTAATGCTCTTGGGATATTTGCTTGATTTATCCTCGGGTGATGAAGGTCAGATACAGATATTTGAGCTTCTGACAAATTCAGAGGAATATCTGGAGCAGGCTTCAATCGGCGGATTTTTCACAGCCCTTATACATGGCGGAATGACCGCAAAGGCAACCATAATCGGCTTCTTTGCAAGCCTTATTGTAATAATGTATGTTCTTATGGGTGACGGAAAGCGTTATCACAGAAAGGGCATTGAACATGGATCCGCACGATGGGGCAGCAAGACCGAAAAAGATATAATTGCAGATACCAATGATTTTTACAACAACGTTATCTGTGCTTCGGATATTATGCTTGTGCTTGACAGGAAAAAGCGTGATAGGAATGAAGCCGAATCGGGGAAGAAAAAATCCGAGAATAAGAAAAAAGACAAAAAACCTAAACAGGAGAAAAAAACTGAAACCGTTTCTCACGATACAAATATAAAGGTATCTGTAAAAGATATTGTGTCGCAGAGCAAAGAAGCCGCCAAAATAAAGCCTATGCTCAATCTCAATCAGATGATTCTCGGCGGCTCGGGAACAGGAAAATCACGATTTTTTGTAAAACCGAATCTCCTGATGTGCAATACATCATATATAGTAACGGACCCCTCCGGTGAGCTTGTTCAGGCTTGCGGTCAGATGCTCATAAATCATGGGTATAAGATAAAGGTGTTCAATCTTAACGATATGAAGCACAGCAGCAACTACAATCCCTTTCATTATCTAAGGGACTATAACGGTGAAATAAATGCAAACAACGTAATCAAGATGATCAATGTTTTCATGATGAACACAAAAGCGGAAGGGGCAAGCGGCGGCGATCCCTTCTGGGACGATGCTACAAGGCTGCTGTTATCGGCATTATCCTTCCTGCTTATAGAAACGGGAACAGAGGAAGAGCAGAATTTTGCGGGAGTGCTTGACCTTATCCACAAGGCGAAAGTTATAGAAGGTAAGGAAGAAGAAAAATCGGAGCTTGACCTCATATTCGACCAGCGCAAAGAAGCTGACCCGAAAGCATTATCGGTGCAGTATTACGACGAGTTTAAACAGGCAGCGGGAAAAACTATGCAAAGCATACTTATTTCGACCACAACAAAGCTCCAGTATTTTAAGCTCCCCGATGTGCGGAATCTGACCTGTACGGATAATATCCACCTTGAAGAGGTGGGCGATGATTACACAGCACTTTTCATAGTAATTCCTTCATCGGACACTACCTACAACTTTTTGGCGGCAATGATGTACACTCAGTTATTCGACACACTGTATGACAGAGCTATAAATCTTTACAAGGGCAGGCTGCCTGTTCATGTGCGGTTTATGCTTGATGAGTTTGCAAATATTGGAAAAATCCCCGAGATAGATAAGATACTTGCAACGTGCCGAAAATTTGAGATATCCATTCAGATCATTCTCCAGAATCTTTCGCAGCTGAAAAAGATGTATAAGGAAGGCTGGGAGGAATTTGGCGGTAACTGCGATACTATGATATATCTCGGAGGTAAGGACCAGTTTACCAACGAATATATTTCAAAGGAGCTTGGCAAGGAAACTATCGACCAGCAAAGCATAAATCAGACCAAAGGCAAGCAGGGCAGTTCATCGTACAATAACGCAATTCTCGGCAGAGAGCTTGCGACCCTTGATGAGCTTTCCGCAATGGATAACAATGACTGCATTGTAATGGTCAGAGGTTTGCCGCCGTTCTTTACACACAAGTTCGATATTTCCAATCACCCCAGATATGCGGAGCTTGGGGAAAGGTGGAAGCCTGCCGAGGGACAGACGGAGATGGACAATCCCTACATATATATCCTTGAGGATAAAATGTTTACGGTTCCCGAAACCGAGTATATTGAACTTACAGATTTCATAAGCACAGGAGATGCCGATGAAGCCAATATGGTTGAGGTGCGGTGTGTATTTTCCGATGAAGAGCCGACCATTACCGAAGAAGAAATAATGGCGGACGTTCCTTATGAGATAAGGAAAAAATTCAAGGGCTGCACAGAATTATTTACGGCAGCATAGGAAGGTGATGAAAATGATATGAGCAATAACTGCAAAGGCTGTTTTGCGGATAATGATAAATGTGGTGTTGGCTGTATAGCCCTGAAAGAAAGATTTGAGCAGAATTGCCCGTTTTTCAGAGAAAGGGAAAAATACATTCTGGATCAGGAATATTACAGAGAACAGCTTCGTGAAAACAAGCCGAAACTGTATGCAAAATATTATGGCGGAAAGGAGAAAACAAGTGCTTACCGATGAACAGATGAAACGCATATCGGAGCTTCTGAAAAAGGGGAATGATGTTGTTCTTAAAATGGTTAAGGATAAAATCACCATTGTGTATCAGAAGCCGCATATCTTGAAAACCGAATAGGCACATTCAAGGGGATGTGTAACAGTCAAGGGACTTTGAACTGTACGGAAACGTACAGCTTGAAGTCCCTTTTTTTATTGCAATCAAAGGAAATCGGCAGACCTCTCGCAAGGAAAAGTAATAAAAACGTGCTGAATGTCAGCCGAAAGTAGCTTGTTTACATATATCAAATCAATTTTTATGGAGGTGTTCTTAATGAACAAGATCAGAACAGTAATGGACAAGGCACAGGATACCATGACGGAGATCGGTGCCAAGGCAATGCTTGCCGCAACAAATGCGGTGGGCAAGGCTATGAACACAAAGGCAGGCAGATATGCTCTTATCGTGCCTATGGCAATGAGTGCCTGCACTATCAACGCATCTGCCGAAGGTGCTGACGCACAGGGAATGATCGACGCTATCATGGGTATCCTCGGTCCCGGTGTTATCGGACTGGGCAGCTTGGTAGCAGTTGTCGGCGGTATTCAGACAGGTGTCGGATTTAAGGACGATAATGCCGACGGTAAAACCCGTGGTTTCCAGACTTTAATCGGCGGCGCAATTATAGCGGCTGTCGGAGCAATCGTTCCTTCCACAATTTCTCTCGGCGGTTCCTGATACAGACAACGAGAGATTATCTCCCTAAGCAGAGGTCGGCGGCAAGTCGGCTTCTGTTATGGGAATGAGAGGAGGAATGAATTATGGCGGAGCCGAGCTTCTGGGAAACCGCCTTTACCGAAGCACAGGAGCTTTTACAGACGGAATCGGACGGATTTGCGGCGGTACTCAACACCATAGCGGGGTTTGATGTTATTTCAAGCTGCGGTACTGCAATAAACGTATTTGAAGCAGCGGGAACAGCGCTTCTCACCTTGTTTTTCTGCATGGAAGCCTTCACATATTGTGCGAATATCGACTTTCACGGAGGAATTGAGGGTGCGATACGAATAGCGATGAAGCTGGTTGTCAGCGCACTTATCGTTCAGAATGTGGATAACATTGTGGGTGCTGTTTCGGGGCTTCTGAAACAGTCGGTGGATTTTTCATCGGCGTTTTCAAACATAAGCTCGTCGTTTGCAACAGCAGCAACGGCAGGAACGATAGATCCGGGAACACTTGACATCAATTATATCTGTATGAGCTTTATACTGCTGATACTGATAATTCTTATGTTTGTCATGTATTCCCTGATTGTTGTAACCATGCTGGGAGTTGTTTTTGAAACAGCAATTTTGACCGCAATTTCGCCTGTTGCGCTGTCAACGCTGGTAAATTCACAGGCAAGGTCAACGGGCATTTCTTTTATAAAGAATTTTGCAGCCGTTTCAATGCAGTGGGGAGTGCTGGCAATATGCTTTGAAGCATTTAACGCAATTTCCAATAATCTTACCCTTGATTTTTCAAGCGGACTTACAAACGAAGGCTTGCTTATGCACATCATGCAGTATGCGACACCTGTTTTATGCGTGATAATGCTGGCTGTTACGGTTGCA
>JAGAJF010000109.1 GCA_017829005.1 Oscillospiraceae bacterium
ATCTATGAGGCAGAAACGTATGGTTGTTTCTTTTAGCCCTGTTAAATACCTTGATTATGTGCTTTCTCTGTAGTTGATTACAAAAAGGTTACATTTTCTCCGCTGTTGGGGAGGATAAATTTTCATGCGTATAGTCTGGAGAAAAATGTCGGAAGATTTTACGGCATAAAATTAAAACATCAATTCTATGAGTTTTATTTACCGCTTTTTCCGAAAACGTTATGTATACGGGTGAGTGATGAAACGTTCAGAGCTTTTATTTGCGACCCGATTTCGGCGATCTTTTCTTCATATTCCTCTTCATTTTCGCTTACATTGTTTCTTTGGAGATAAAATTCCGATGACTCAAATAATAGCTTCAGGATCGCTGAAATATTTCGGTTATCCCGGGTGGAAATGTAAGCCAATGTATGCATAATTTCGCAGGTTATATTTACACATTCATCGAAAAGCTCGGGTTCCTCTTCCTGAAGCTCTTCAAGAAGACTATTGCATTTTTCGATGTACTCATCGCATTTGATTTTGTCAAGATCAAACCTGTTGAACAAAACCGAGGTGAAGGCTTCAAAGCATATTTCAAATTTTTTTGCGTCCGTATTATTTGCATCACAATGATCCTTGTAATTGCATAACTCGATCATACAGACCGAAAGTGCCATATCAAGATTTTCGTCAAAGCTCTGGGAATTTGCCTTTTCGGCAAGTTCATCATAAAATTTATTGACATCAAACATATTGACCTCCATAGTTTTTTATTTTTATGTATATTGTACCATATTCTTTCCATAACTGTCAATTATTTTAACAATTCGGGTATTGACAAAATGATACAAATGTGCTATAATATAGATGCGAAAAAGGAGCCTCCCGAGGGAAGCTCCTTTTATGGGTTTACATATTTTCTACGGTCTCAATGCCAAGAATGTCAAGGTGCTTGATTATCATTTTACGGGTGAGAGCCGCAAGGGCGAGCCAGCTTGATTTTTTCTTCTCGTCGGGCTCGTTGATGATGTGATTCTCGTGGTAGAAGCCGGAGAAGGAGACTGCAAGCTGATATGCGTTTTCGCAGATGTAGTTGGGGGCTTTTTCGCTCATTGCTCTCTCGAAAACATCGCCTGTCATTAGCATTTTCAGGATAAGCTCACGCTCGCTGTCGGTGTAAATTCCCGTAAGCTCTGCCTTTGCGTCTCCTGCTTTTTTCATAATGGAGTTTATGCGGGAAACGGTGTAGAGCAGGTAAATGCCCGTTTTTCCTTCGGCGGACATAAATTTGTCAAGGTCGAAAATGTAGTCCTTGGAGCGGTGGTTTATAAGGTCGCCGAACTTGATAGCTGCCATTCCAAGCTTGCGGGCATAGTCCTCTCTGTCCTCCTCGGAAACAAGCTGGGAGTCCTTGAGACGGTCGAGAGATGCGTTTGTTACGGTGTTTATAAGGTCGGAAAGGCGCATTACTCCGCCGTCACGTGTTTTGTAGGGCTTTCCGTCACTGCCGTTCATTGTGCCAAAGCCTAAAAATTCAAGCTCGGTCGCTTCGGGGACAAGCTCCGCACGTCTTGCACAGCGGAATACCTGTGTGAAATGAAGCTCCTGACGGTTATCCACCACGTACCATATCTTATTGGGGGCAAAATCCTTGTTTCGCTGAATGATGGTGGCAAGGTCGGTGGTGGCGTAGATGCTGGAATTATCCGACTTGCGGACGATCACGGGGGGCATGGGTGCCTTGTCGTCCTCCTTGGCAACGTCTACCACAAGGGCGCCGTCGCTTTCGTAGGAAAGGTGCTTGTCCTCAAGTATCTTCATAAGCTCGGGGATATATTTGTCGGCGTCGCTCTCGCCATACCAGTAGTCAAAATCCACACCCAGCTTGGTATAATTGTCCTTGAGGTCGGCAATTGATACACGGAGAATTTCCTTCCAGAGGGCAATGTAGCCGGGTCTGCCGCTCTGAAGCTCAAAGGTGGCGGTGTGAGCCTTTTCCTTGAATACCTCGTCCTCCTTGCTCTTTTTGCTTGCTGTGGGGTAGACCTCACAGAGCATTTCGGCGTTAAGCTGGGGAACGCTGTCCTTATCGGGGTCAAAATCCTCTGCAAAGCACCTTTCAGCGGGGAGTCTCTCCGCAAGCTCGGTTATAACAAGACCTATCTGGAGTCCCCAGTCACCGAGGTGAACGTCTCCGCAGACCTTGTTTCCGCAGGCACGGGCAAGCCTTTTGAGTGCTTCTCCGATGATGGCTGAGCGGAGATGACCGATATGGAGGGGCTTTGCCACATTGGGTCCGCCGTAGTCGATAACTATGGTCTCGGGTTTTTCAGCCTGGGGAACGCCGCAGAAGGGGTCGCTGTCGATAGAAGCGGCGATATCAAGCATATACTTATCTGTGAGGGTGAGATTTAAAAAGCCGGGCTTTACCACCTCAGCCTTGCTGAAAATGCTTTCCTCTCTGAGGACTGCCGCCACGTCCTCGGCTATCATAAAGGGAGCCTTATGGTATATTTTCGCTCCCGCAAAAGCGCCGTTGCACTGGAACTGACAGAGGTCAAGTCTGTCCGAGGCGGTAACTATGCCCATTTTTGGGTCGTAGCCGCATTTTTCAAAGGCTGCCGATACTATTTCCGTCAGCTTTTTTGTAATTGACTGCATTTTTATCAATCCTTCCGAAAATCATACTGACTTTATTTTAACATATTTTTTTACATAAGTCAATTATTACATTTAATTTGTATGTTTTTGCTGTGCTTACTGCCTGATTGGAATTTTATTTGAAAAAACTTGCTAAATTGTATTGAAATAATTCCCCAAACGTGATATAATTATAGTGAATTTGACTATTCGCTTTTATTTGAAACGAATTAGTTTGGTTTATATTAACAGCACGAAAGGATTTTATCTGATGAAAAAGCTTATGCTTGGAAACGAGGCGTTTGCCAGAGGTCTTTATGAAGCAGGAGTTACGATTGTATCAAGCTACCCCGGAACTCCTTCCACCGAGATCACCGAATACGCCGCAAAATACGAGGATATTTATGCCGAGTGGGCGCCTAACGAAAAGGTTGCCGCTGAGACTGCCATCGGCGCTTCTATTGCAGGCGCACGCTCATTCTGCGGAATGAAGCACGTGGGCTTAAATGTTGCCGCCGACCCCCTTTTCACCTTCTCCTACTCGGGGGTTAACGGGGGAATGGTCATTGCGGTGGCTGATGACCCGGGTATGCATTCCTCTCAGAACGAGCAGGATTCACGTCACTATGCAATTGCCGCTAAGGTGCCTATGCTGGAGCCTTCCGATTCCTCGGAGGTAAGGGATTATGTTAAGGCTGCATATGACATTTCCGAGGAATTTGACACTCCCGTTATCGTCAGAATGTGCACAAGAGTGGCTCATTCACAGTCTGCGGTTGAGCTTTTTGACAGGGAGGAACACCCCTTAAAGGACTATGTTAAATGTCCTCAGAAATATGTTATGATGCCTGCTTACGCTCGTCCGAGACACGTTGTTGTGGAGGAGAGAACGGCAAAGCTTATTACATATGCGGAAACCTCTCCTCTTAACAGGATTATTGAAAACAACACCGATATTGGTATCATTACAAGCGGCATCTGCTTCCAGTATGCAAGGGAGGCTATGGGGGACAAGGCTTCTTATTTAAAGCTTGGTATGGTAAATCCATTCCCCGTGGAGCTTATCAAGGATTTTTGCGCAAAGCACAAGACCGTTTATGTTATAGAGGAGCTTGATGATATTATTGAGACACATTGCAAAAAGCTTGGTCTTGATGTTATCGGCAAGGAGCTTTTCGGCTTTATCGGCGAATTTTCTCAGGCGGTTGTTGCGGAGAAGCTTCTGGGGGTTAAGAACGAGGTTATGACATTCCCCGAGAATGTTCCCGTTCGTCCTCCCGTTATGTGTGCGGGATGTCCTCACAGAGGTCTTTTCTACTGCCTGTCCAAGAACAAGATAACTGTTTCGGGCGATATCGGCTGCTACACTCTCGGCGCTTCTGCTCCTCTTAATGCTATGGACACTACTATCTGCATGGGTGCTTCCGTTTCTGCTCTTCACGGCTTTAACAAGGCGAGGGGTGAGGAAGCTGAGAAGAAAACTGTTGCTGTTATCGGTGATTCTACCTTTATGCACAGCGGTATTACGGGACTTGTTAATATTGCTTACAATGCCACAAATTCCACCGTTATCATTCTCGACAACTCCATTACCGGTATGACGGGTCATCAGCAGAACCCCACTACGGGCAAAAATCTCAAGGGAGACCCTGCGGCGGCTGTTAACCTTGAGGAGCTTTGTCATGCGGTGGGAATCAAGAGAGTGGTTGTGGTTGACCCCTACGATCTGGCTCAGACTGAGGCTGCCATCAAGGAGGAGCTTGCGGCTCCCGAGCCTTCGGTTATTATTTCCCGCCGTCCCTGCGCACTTCTCAAATATGTGAAGCACGAGGCTCCTCTTAAGGTGGACGAGGGCAAGTGCGTTGGCTGCAAGATGTGCCTGAAGCTTGGCTGCCCTGCTATTTCCGTAAGAAACGGCAAGTGTGTTATTGACCACACTCAGTGCGTTGGCTGCGGTATCTGCACCGAGGTGTGCAAGCCTAAGGCTATAATAAAGTGATGAAATATAAAAGGGGTAAATGATATGGGGATTATGGAAAATGATACAATGGAAAACGAAGAGTCTACCCTTGTGACACTTGGCAAGGCGCTTCTCGGGGCAATGCTTGGTGCAATTCCCGCTATGCTTCTGTGGGTGGTTCTGGGCAAGGTTGGATATCTTGCGGCGATAAGCGGATTTTTTATGTTCCTGGGGGAGATCATTGCCTGCAACTATTTTACAAGGAAAAGCAGTCAGATGAATATCTGGGTCGCTCTCATAATTTGCGCTGTTGTTATGATATTCGATGTTTATCTTTGTGAAAGATTTGTATGGTCATGGGAACTGAGCGATATTCTGAACGAATACGGAGAAGGGGAATATTCCGTCGGCATCATTGACTGCTTTAAGAATTTTAAGGAGCTTACGGAGGTCTTTGAGGTGCAGGAGGATTTCACCGCTTCTCTTGTGAAAAGCTATTTATTTGCCGCATTGGGCGGATTTGCAGGCGTTATGAAGCTTGGAAAACGCTGACAGTGCGTATTGCTCGGCGTTTCATTTAAGAAATTATTTTTAGGAGACTTATTTTATGGAAACAAGATCTATTATGATTGTCGGAGTCGGAGGACAGGGCTCGCTTCTCGCTTCAAGGCTGCTGGGAAACGTGCTGCTTGCCAAGGGCTTTGATGTTAAGGTGTCCGAGGTACACGGAATGTCCCAGAGGGGCGGCTCGGTGGTCACATACGTAAAGTACGGGGACGAGGTTTGCTCTCCCGTTATCGAAAAGGGTGAGGCTGATGTTATCATCTCCTTTGAGCTGCTGGAGTCTGCAAGGTGGCTGCCTTACCTCAAAAAGGGCGGCAAGCTCATTACCTCTACGCAGCAGCTTGACCCTATGCCCGTTATTACGGGTGCGGCACAGTATCCCGAGGATATTGCCGCTAAGATAAAGGATATGGGCGTTGAGGTCACTGCCGTTGACGCTCTCGGTCTTGCGGAGCAGGCAGGAAATGCCAAGGCTTCAAATGTGGTGCTGATGGGCGTGGTTTCCGCTCAGACAGAGTTTGAGGAGGAGCTTTGGCAGAATGCTATTGAACAGTGCGTTCCGCCGAAATTCTTGGAGCTTAATAAGAAGGCTTTTGAGCTGGGGAGAGCTGCACGATAACTTTATATTTCGTATTTTATCTGCATATCGGAACACGGTTATATGCAGTAAATAAATAAACGGAGGTTTTTAATTTGGAAAATTATTGGAACAAGGAAATCGAATGTATGTCCCGTGAGGAAATGAAAAAGCTGCAGGACGAGCGTCTTGTAAAACAGGTAAAGCACGTTTACGAGAATGTGCCTTACTACAAGAAGCTGATGGACGAGAAGGGCGTTACTCCCGATGATATCAAGTCCACCGACGATCTTCACAAGCTGCCCTTCCTCACTAAGGCTGACCTGAGAGACGCTTATCCCTACGGTCTGCTTGCAATGCCCCTTTCCGAGTGCGTGAGAATTCAGTCCACAAGCGGTACCACGGGCAGACGTGTGGTCGCATTCTACACTCAGCATGATGTTGATCTCTGGGAGGAATGCTGCGCAAGAGCTATCACTGCGGCAGGCGGTACTAAGGACGATGTTTGTCAGGTAGCTTATGGCTACGGACTGTTTACCGGCGGTCCCGGTCTTAACGGCGGCTCTCACAAGGTCGGCTGTCTTACTCTTCCTATGTCCTCGGGTAATACAGAGAGACAGATCCAGTTTATGAGAGACCTTAATGCTACTATCCTTTGCTGTACTCCTTCCTATGCCGCATACATAGGTGAGACACTTAAGGAAATGGGTCTTACTCCCGATGATATCAAGCTCAAGGCAGGTATTTTCGGCGCTGAGCCCTGGACTGAGGAGATGAGACGTGAGATCGAGAAATCTCTCGGTATCAAGGCATATGACATTTATGGTCTTACCGAGACAAGCGGTCCGGGCGTTTCATTCGAATGTTGCGAGCAGTCGGGTATGCACATCAACGAGGATCATTTTATCCCCGAGATAATAGACCCCGACACGGGCGAGGTTCTCCCCGAGGGTTCAAAGGGCGAGCTGGTATTTACAAGCATTACCAAGGAGGCATTCCCTCTTCTCAGATACAGAACTCGTGATATCTGTGTTCTCAGCCGCAAGAAATGCTCCTGCGGAAGAACTCTTATCAAGATGACCAAGCCTATGGGCAGAAGCGATGATATGCTCATTATCAGAGGCGTTAACGTATTCCCCTCACAGATAGAGACTGTTCTTCTTGAGCAGGGCTATGCTCCCAACTATCAGATCGAGGTTGACAGAGTTAACAACAGCGATACTCTCGATGTTTACGTTGAGATGAACGAGGAGCAGTTCACAGACACCGTTAAGGGAATCCAGGAAAAGGAAAAGTCTCTTACTGCGGCTATCAAGCAGATCCTCGGCATCAGCCCCAAGGTCCACCTTGTTTCTCCCAAGACCATTGCCCGAAGCGAGGGCAAGGCTGTAAGAGTTATTGACAAGAGAAAGCTTCACGACTGATTTTTGACGTACATTTTTATGTGCAGAAAGGAAGGTTATTATGTTAGTTAAGCAGTTATCGGTTTTCATTGAGAACAAGCCCGGCAAGCTCAGCGCTGTTACACGTCTTTTAGCGGACAATGATATTGATATCCGTGCGTTTTCCGTTGCGGATTCACGGGATTTCGGCATTCTCCGCCTTATCGTTAACGACCCCGACAAGGCTTCTCAGGTGCTTAAAGAGGCTGAGGTCACTATCTCTGTGACTAATGTTATTGCCGTTTGCATAGGCGACCGTCCGGGCGGTCTGGCTGAGGCTGTGGACTGCCTTTACAAGGCAAACATCTCCGTTGAGTATATGTACGCTTTCGTTGAAAAGTCTGGAGATGACGCTTTCGCTATCCTGAGAGTTGAGAACAATGACAAGGCTCTTGAGGCTCTTACTGAGGGCGGATTTAATATTCTGACGGCTGAAAGGGTTTATTCTATCTGATCATTTTTTGAACTGATATGAATTTCGCTCCCCGTTTTTTGGCGGGGAGCGAATTGTGTTATTTGAAGAAAAAGAAAGTCAGTATCAGCGGCGTTTTAAATTGCTATAGTATCATACTAATTCCGCATCAACCTATAGACAGATACGACAGCTATAATTTCGTCACTCGTCGTCAAGCTCCTTTGCCGGGCAGCAAGCCCACCTGCAGTCGCTTTCCTAGATTGACGAAATTCTATCTGCCGTCCTTGTCTATAGAACGATGTGGAATTAGTATCAGGTATCATTTGGCAATCAGACAGCCTGCAGGAGTAAAAGTTCCAAGTATACTGTTAGAAGCCGAAACGAGCTGCTCCGCACCGGTGCCGACAGCGAATGATGCCGCTCCATTCAGTCAACTGTTCGTATCATATCAACAAGTGATTTTTTCTGCATATTTGCCAATGGTATTATAGAGGAGCAGAGGGCTGCAATAAACGAAACGGCTGCAGCAAGCCATATCTTAGGCATTGGCGCTATATAATCAAGCCTGATATCCACCAGATCGGTCGCTCCCATTGCGTTCATAAACTGTCCTGTTCCGTATATCAGCAGACTGCATATTACTGTTGCCAGTACTCCTGCCGACAATGAATACTGGAGACATTCCATAACCGTCATACCGTAAAGCTGACCGTCTGTCATACCTATACACTGCATGGAAGCAAGCTCGCTCCTGCGGTTGAGAACGCCTGTTGAGAGTATATTGACCATATTCACCACAGCAATAAGCGTTATCATACCTGTGAGAAAAGCGACTGCTATGCGCTCTGTTGCAATGACAGTCCGTATCTGTCGGCGTATATCAAAAGCGTCAAGAAAAAGCTCCGTCCGGGGTATGTCATTGATAATATTAAGTGCGCCATAATAATACCCGGGATCTGCAAGCTCACATCCGAAAAGCGTAAAGATGCCTGCATTTCCGTAATACTCATTCCATACTCTGTCGTAGGTATCGAGAGTTCCTGCCAGAATAACATATTTTCCGCTGTCGATATTCATATGACTTATGCTTTTAGCAAGCTCGGAATATGTTTTTTCGGAGGTTCCCACCGCCGTAATATAATAATCGTTATTTGTATTTTCGTACCTTGTGTAATACTGCGGCTCATTATTTTCCGCCGTCTGACCGTGCATAGCCACTATCCCGTTTCGTTCATTTTCGGGCAGGCGTTCATATTCGTCAACAGAAACATATATGTTTTTTATCATTTTAAGCGTGAGAGTATCACCTGCGGAGATCTTCTCGGCTTCATCTGCAAAGCTGTATTCATTCTCGGGAACAAGTACCACATAGCCGCCGCTTTCCGTAAGCTCATCATAGGATACGGGAGGCTTTTTGTCAAAAAGCTTTTCATATGAAATTCGGTCATAATAAGCCACATCCGCACAGTATTTTTCCTCATCATTCTCAGTTCTTGCAGAGCCGCTCCTTGTAATGTTCAGCGACACCTTGCTGAAATATCCGCTGTTTTCCAGCTTTTTCATACAGTCCCTGTAATCCGTATCCATATCGGGATAATAAATATACAAAAGATCATCTTCACCGTAGCCCTCCATCATTATCGTGCTGAAGGTTTTCTCAAAAATATCCGTTATAGTGCTTATGCCTGCAAAAAGTATGATAGAAAATGTCAGTGACAGCACGGTTATGATAAATCTCTTTAGCTGACGGAGATTGTTTCGGGAAGCCATTTTTCCCTTCCAGCCGAAAACCGTACCGAAAAGCGAGAACCTCTTCACCTTTTTTACCGTATTGCTCCTGTTGCTGATCGCCTGGATAGGAGACATCTTAATTACTCTCATACCCGTTCCGTAAGCGGATAACAGCACCCATATCAGACCTGTCACTGCCGCTATGAGCAGATACAGCGGCTCAATGTGGAAATGCACCAGTCGGGCTGCCTTTTCGGGAGTGAGATACAGATCGGCTATTCCCGCCGACAATACCGCACGATAAGCAGCGTAGCCCAGAATCGTACCCGATATCATTCCCAAAGGTACGCCTGCTGCCGAAAGCATAAGTCCCTCCAGAGTAATTATCTTCACGATCTGTCCGGGAGCCGCACCAATTGATCGGAGTACGCCGAACTGACGCTCACGTTCCTTTGAGCTGATCTCAAAGGCTGTATCAATGACCATTCTCAGCATTATGATGAAAAAAAGCACAACAATGTAAAACATGGAAAACATAACTGCCATTTGCGCTCTTGCATTAAGATCGACCATATCGAACATTACAAGCACTGAATTGACATTCAGTTCATAGTCTCCCTCAAGCCGTTCGGTCAGCTTATAGGAATAGCTGGGGTCGCCCTCCATGACCTCTCCGATGTACTCTGTGAACATAATACGCACTGTTTTGGTGCCATTTTCCTCAATAATTTCAAGCTCACCCATATCACCCACATAGTCCGAAACGATCTGTACCTGTTCATCATCAAGCTTTCTAAGCTCCATATGATAAGGCTTGTCATCATAGCAGGCGTCGCGTATAATATTCAGAAAGGTTGAAAAACAGGTGAAAAGCATTGTCATAAGAGCAAGCGCCGCAGCGATACTGCATACAGTAAGCACCGAATGACGCTTCTGAGCAGATATGTACCGCTTAGCCATCATTCTTTCAAACATTAGATGACACCCCCATACCTGTCAGCTTGTCGTCTGTTATCCTTCCGTCTGAAATGGTGATGATCCTGTCGCATTTCAGTGCGATATTTTCATCGTGTGTTATTATCAGCATAGTCTGATTCATTTCCCTGTTCGATCTGCGGAGAAGGTCAATTATCTCTGCACTGCTGCGGCTGTCAAGATTTCCCGTAGGTTCGTCCGCAAGTATTACACCGGGAGATGTGAACAGCGCACGCCCGATGGAGACCCTCTGCTGCTGACCGCCCGAAAGCTGTGAGGGAAGATGATCTCGCCGCTCTCTAAGCCCTAACATATCAAGCAGCTTTTCAAGCTGAGCTTTATCGGGCTTTCGTCCGTCCATTATCAGGGGAAGAGTAATATTTTCTTCGGCATTAAGAACAGGGATAAGGTTGTAAAACTGGTATATCAGCCCCACCTGACGGCGGCGGAACACAGCAAGATTTTTCGCATTCTGAGCGAAAACATCCTGACCGTCCAGCCATACCTTTCCGCTTGTGGGACGGTCAACACCGCCTATAATATGCAGCAGCGTAGATTTTCCCGAGCCTGACGGACCAACCACTGCTGTCATCTGACCCTTAGGAACGGTAAATGACACATTGTCCAGCGCCCTGACTTCATTCTCGCCCTTTCCGTAGGTCTTGCAGAGATTTTCTATTCTTAATAGTTCCATATTTCTTATCATACCTTTCAAAGCATTTTGTTTATCACTATTATATCATACTTTAATAACAATTTCATTTCTCTTATCTTACAATATAGTAATAAACGAAAAAAATATTGAAAAAATGTTCCCTGTATGTTATAATAATGTTGTTTCAAATAAGGAGAGCGATTACAATGAACTCTATTTTGATCATAGAAGATGATGACTCACTTGCCCGCAGCCTGATACAGTTTCTTACCGCCGAAGGCTTTAATGTAAAACACAGCTCAGGTCAGAAAGCGGGTATGCAGATCTTTCTTTCTGAAAATATTGACTGCGTTCTGCTGGACGTTTCATTGGAGGACGGAAACGGCTTTTCCGTCTGTAAGGCAATAAGAGAAATATCACAGGTGCCGGTGATATTTCTCACTGCCTCAGCAGACGAAGGCTGCACAGTGGCAGGCTTTGAGGTAGGGTGTGATGATTATATCAGCAAACCCTTTCGTCCCCGTGAGCTTGTGGCAAGGATACAGAATGTTATACGGAGGCATAGGTCTGATACTCCGACACTCCTGAAATGCCGCAATATAACAGCCGATCCTGCCAAGGGACTTGTTACAAAAAACGGAAACGAAATTTTCCTGTCAGCACTTGAATACCGCCTGCTGCTGCTTTTTTTGTCAAACAAGGGTAAGCTTCTGACACGGGATCAGCTTGCAGATGAACTGTGGACTGTATCGGGAGAATTTATAGGGGACAATACTCTGAATGTGTATATCAAGCGTCTGCGGGACAAGATAGAAGATGACCCGCAGCACCCGGAGATACTTAAAACTGTTCGTGGTCTGGGCTACAAGGCGGTGGATATATGACACTGAAAAAACGCTGCCTGATATTTCAGCTTATAATAATCGCAGCCGGAACTGCTGTCTGCTGCATAACAGATCTGCGCTCAGCCATAGTTTTGCTTGCTTCGGCACTGCTTATGCTGCTTGTGCAGCAATATACCGAGAAAAAAAGAAATAAAAGGATACTTGATCTCTGTGATGAAATAGATAAAATTCTCCACGGAGCCGACACGGTAAATTTTGATGATTTCCGTGAAGATGAACTGAGCATACTATCAGCAGAGATACATAAAATGACTATCCGTCTCCGAGAACAGAATTCTGCCTTAAAAAATGAAAAAGTCACAATGAAGGTGGCACTGGAGGATATGTCTCACCAGCTTCGCACTCCGCTAACTTCTATGATGCTTATCCTTGAAATGCTCCGTGATCCCGAGCTGCCCCGAACTGAGCGTATGCGCCATATCCGTGAAATGACTTCGCTGCTCTCGCAGATGCAGTGGATACTGGAAACGCTTCTGAATATTTCACGTATGGAGGCAGGCGCAGTCACTTTCCGTAAACAGGATATAAATGCAGCTGAGCTTATACGAAATGCAGCGGATTCCATAGCAATTTCCCTTGAACTTAAAGGCGTTGCTCTAAAAATAGATATGGAAAACGATATTCATTTTATCGCCGACAGCGAATACTGCACCGAGGCGCTTATCAACATACTGAAAAATTGTATGGAGCATACCCCTGAGGGCGGAACAATAACTGTACGGGCATATTCAAACCCGCTTTATAAGTGCATAACCGTTTCCGACACAGGCAGCGGCTTCACACCTGAAGCACTGCCGCACATTTTTGAACGCTTCTATCACGATAACCGAAAAAACGGTTTTGGAATAGGACTTGCCTTTGCACGTTCTGTAATTATATCTCAGAACGGAAGCTTGCAGGCAAGAAATTCTCCGCAGGGCGGAGCTGAGTTTGAATGGCGGATCTTTTCAGACGTGAAATAATACTGATCCCACATCGGTCTACATACAGATGCGACAGTTATAATTTCGCCGCTCGTCGTGAAGCCCGCCTGCAGCCGCTTTCATAGATCGATGAAATTCTATCTGCCGTCCTTGTCATTAGAGCGGTGTGGAATTAGTAAAAAAGCAGAGATTGACACAGCATAAAACACCTTTGACCTGTCCCATTCGGACAGAGCAAAGGTGTTTTGCATTATTCTGAAAGATCTGTTTTTCTCACAGCATCTCTTACTTTAAGGACAAAGGAAGGTGACACCGAAAGCTCATCTATTCCCATTTGCAGGAAGCTTTTGGTCAATGAGGTATCAGCTGCAAGCTCTCCGCATATGCCTATCCATGCGCCGTGTTCGTGAGCATTTTTGGCGGACATTTCAATAAGGCGAAGGATCGCCTCATGATGGGTGTCGCAGAACCGTTCAACATAGGGGTTTTGTCTGTCGCAGGCGAGAGTGTACTGTGTCAGGTCGTTGGTGCCTACGCTGAAAAAATCCACCATGGGAGCAAGTCTGTCGCTTATCATCGCAGCTGCCGGGGTTTCTATCATAATTCCGATCTCAGTGCTGCTTGAATATCCGATCTGTTCCTCATCAAGCTCTTTTTTCACCTGCTCACAAAGAGCAAGTATCTCACTTAGCTCGGAGGTGCTTGTTATCATGGGAAACATTATGCCCAGCCTTCCGTAAACTGAGGCTCTGTACAATGCTCTGAGCTGCACACGGAATATCTCGGGACGGGACAGGCAAAGCCTTATTGCACGAAGTCCCATAGCAGGGTTTTCCTCTTTTTCAAGATGAAAATAATCTGCCTGCTTGTCTGCACCGATGTCAAGAGTTCTGATTATGACCTTTTTTGGAGCCATACTTTCAAGGACACGCTTATAGACTGAAAACTGCTCCTCTTCGGTGGGATAATCGGAATTTTCGAGATAGAGAAATTCGCTTCGGAACAGCCCTATGCCCCCTGCATCATTTACCAGCACCGCACCGATATTGTCGGCACTTCCGATGTTGGCAAATATGTCGATAGAAGTACCGTCAAGAGTTATATTTTCTTTCCCTTTCAGCTCCTGAAGAAGCTTTTTCTTTTCTTCCTCTGCCTTCTGCTTTTCCTTGTATTCCCACAAGGTCTTTTCATCGGGAGCTGTGATAAATTCTCCCGTAAAGCCGTCTGCAATGGCAATTGTACCGTCGGTTATCTGTGTAAGAAATGTATCTCCCAGACCGATGATGGCAGGGATATTCATATTTCTTGCCAGAATAGCCGTGTGGGAATTTGAAGAACCCAAAGCCGTAACAAAGGCAAGCACCTTATCCTTGTCAAGAGATACGGTCTCGCTGGGAGCCAGATCCTCCGCACAGATGATGACCTTTTCGGAACTCGGGCGAGACGCATTTTCACAGCCGCTCAGACAGGCGATAAGCCTGTTGGAAATGTCATGTATATCTGCGGCTCTTGCCTGCATATAGCTGTCCTCCATTGAAGCGAACATCTCCGCAAAGTTGTCCGAGGTGGCTGCTACCGCATATTCCGCATTCACATTCTGACCCTTTATCATTTCTGTGATAGCATCATTGTAATCCTCATCTTCCAGCATCATCATATGGATTTCAAATATCTGTGCATTTGCTTCGCCCACTTCTTTAAGAGCCTTTTCATAGATATCCCGAAGCTGTGAGGAAGCCTTTTCCTTTGCCGTTTCCAGACGGGCAAGCTCCTTTTCCGGATTTTCGATTTTTATCCGCTTGACCTGAACGTCCTGCCGCCTGAAAACGGATATCCTGCCAATGGCTATTGCACCGTAAACTCCTTTGCCCCGATATTTTGTCATAGGTGTCATCTCCTTCCTGTGCATACGCTGAGACAGCTGTTACAGATTTTTTTTAAGAAAGCTTTTCATCTCTTCAAGTGCAGCGTCTTCATCACCGCCGTTTACGGTCACGGTGATAGTATCTCCGCATTTTACTCCAAGCCCCATAAGCGCCATAAGCTTTGCCGCACCGACGGTCTTTTCGCCTTTTGTAATTGTTATCTCGCTGTCAAGAGCTTTTGCTGTTTTTGCCAGCATTCCTGCGGGTCTTGCGTGGATACCAAGCTCGTCCTTGATGGTGTAAGTGAATGATCTCATAATTTTCAGTTCCTTTCTTATTCTATCTCAATTATCTTTTCTCCCGCGGAAACCTGTTCCGAAGGGATAGCTTTGACAAAGTCATAATCATCGGTGTTGCATACTATCATAGGGGTGGTGAGCCGATAGCCTTCTTTGCGGATAGCATCAAGGTCAAAGGAGATAAGCAGGTCGCCCCTGTGTATCTCCTGCCCATCGGTCACGTGAGCTTCAAAAAATCTTCCTTCAAGCTTTACCGTGTCGATACCGATGTGGAGAAGTATCTCACAGCCCTCCCGTGACAACAGACTTACAGCGTGCTTTGTGTCAAACACCATTTCCACCCTGCCGTCACAGGGAGAATAAAGCCTGCCCTCAGAAGGCTCCACGGCAGCACCATCGCCAAGTGCCTTTGAGGAGAATGCTTCGTCCTTCACATCTTCCACCGCCACAAATCTGCCGTTCATATGGGAATATAGCATTATTGACTTTGTTTCACGGTTATCCTGCTTTTCGTGAACAGCTTCGGATATAATTTCATCTTTCAGAATTTCGTCAACATTTTCAGCAGCAGGCGATTCCAGAAAATCCTCAAGATTTGATTTCACAACGGAAACCTGAGGTCCGTAAATTATCTGCACGCCGTTTCCTTTGTGTATAACTCCCGAGGCTCCACTTTCTTTTAGAAGCTCGTCCCGAACCTTTGCAGGGTCATTCACGGTTATTCTGAGACGTGTTGCACAGCAGTCAACATCGGAAAGATTTGATTTTCCGCCCAGACCTTTTAGGATAAGCGCGCTCACTCTGTCGGGAGTGTTGTCCGTCTTTGCTGCGGCTTCCTTACGGGTATTCATATCCTTTCGGGTGTATAGCTTTGTTTCTTCGCTGTCGGCTTCTCTGCCGGGGGTTTTAAGGTCAAGCTTTGTTATCATCAGGTAGAACACATAGTAATATACAACTGCATAAACAAGTCCCACAAGGACTATCCATATCCAGTTTGTTTTCTCATTTCCCTGCAAAATGCCGAACAATGTCAGGTCAATGGCGCCGCCCGAGAAGGTCATTCCAACGCCTACATTGAAAATATGCATAAGCATATAGGAAAGGCCTGCCAGAACGCAGTGAACGGCATACATAACGGGAGCAACAAAGAGAAATGTAAATTCCAAAGGCTCTGTGATACCCGTCAGCATTGATGTGAGAGCAGCTGAAAGCAGGAGACCGCCCACTGCCTTTTTCTTTTCGGGTCTTGCGGCTCTGTACATTGCAAATGCGGCGGCAGGGAGACCGAAAATCATAAAAGGGAATTTACCCGACATAAATCTTGTGGCGGACACGGAGAAATGCTCTGTCGATTTTGAAGCCAGCTCTGCAAAGAAGATGTTCTGAGCGCCCTGAACCGTTATGCCGTCAATGACCATAGATCCGCCCAGCTCCGTCTGCCAGAAGGGCATATAGAACACGTGGTGCAGACCGAAGGGGATAAGGGCACGCTCAATTATGCCGTATATCCACGTTCCCGCATAACCCGATGCCAGCACAAGCTGACCCAGATATGCAATGCCGCTTTGCACTACAGGCCAGATGAAAAACATTGCAATGCCCACAATAAGGTAAACAACGCTGGTGATGATGGGTACAAACCTTGTTCCGCCGAAAAAGGACAATACCTGCGGCAGCTCTATCTTATAAAAACGGTTATGCAGTGCGGCAACACCAAGTCCGACTATGATTCCTCCGAATACACCCATCTGGAGCGTTGTTATGCCGAGGGAGGTTGTCGTGGAGTTTGCCGCCATTGCCTCAGCGCCGCCACTTGCGGATATCAGAGTGCTGATGGCTGTATTCATTATCAGGTAGCCTATGGCACCCGAAAGTGCGGCTACCTCCTTTTCTTTTTTTGCCATACCGATGGCAACGCCCATTGCAAACAGCAAAGCAAGATTATCGAATACAATGCTGCCCGTTTTGCTCATAATATCAAGAATGGTGTAAAGTATGCCGCCCTCTTTGATAACACTTGTCAAGCCGTAGGTTTCAAGTGTGGTGGGGTTTGTGAATGAGCTTCCTATGCCCAGCAGCAGTCCCGCAACGGGAAGCAGCGCGATGGGGAGCATAAAGGAACGTCCCACCCTCTGCAAAACTCCAAAAATTTTCTCTTTCATTGATTATATCTCCAATCCTCCAGTTCTGATTTTTTCAGACAAAGGATATTGTTTGCATAAACAGGAAAAATTATTACTCTGACAGCAAATATAGTGACAAATGTATGTTTTCCTTTTGTAATTATACTTTAGCGCATTTGTTCAGAGAAAATGATCGGTTTGCTTTAAATATTTTTTCGGATTTGGCATTTTTGATAAAAATCTACTTGAAATTCGGAAAAGAATAGTGTATAATATTATCAGCACATCACAGAAACGGCAGCGAGGGCAGGATAGCACGGACATATCCCTCTTGTTTCGCTGAACGGTTATTATGTTATTTTTTAAAGGAGGACTTAAAAATGGACAGATTAAAAGGTAAGGTTGCGGTAGTAACAGGCTCTACCAGCGGAATTGGCGTGGGAATTGCAAAGCTTTTTGCAGCAGAGGGCGCAAAGGTAGTTATCTGCGGACGCCGTGAGGCAAAGGGACAGGCTGTTGTTGACAGCATTACTGCCGAGGGCGGAGAGGCTTTCTACCATTTTATGGATATTACTGTGACCGAGAGCATCGAGGCGCTGTTTAAGGATACCGCCGAGAAATACGGCAAGATAGACATTCTGGTAAATAATGCCGCTAATGTAGGTCTCAAGGACGGCCGTGTTGACGAGCTTACCCTTGAAATGTGGGACAACATTTTCAGCAGTGATGTAAGAGGCACTTTCTATGCTGTCAAGTGTGTTCTTCCTTATCTCAAGGAAAACAAGGGCGGTTCTATCATCAATATCGGTTCTATGGCGTCCTGCGGCGGCGACCTTGGCTCTACCGCATATGCTTGTGCAAAGGCAGGAGTGGATATGCTTACAAAGTCCACAGCTCTCCAGTACGGCAAGGATAATATCCGCTGCAACTGCGTCCGTCCCGGACTTATCGTTACCCCAGAAAACGAGGCTTATGTACCTCAGGCGCTTAAAGACATATTCCTGAATAACATTATGGTAAACCGTTACGGCGCACCTGCGGATATTGCCAATATGTGCCTGTATCTGGCTTCCGATGAGAGTGAATACTTCACAGGTCAGGTCGTTACAGTTGACGGCGGTCTGAACGCTCACGTTTCTACAGTCGGCGAGTTCAAGAAGCTTAATTCCCGCACATGGTAACTTTTTACAAAAATACATAAGCATTCAGAGCTTCTGCTGTCTCTCGGTAAGGCAGCGGAAGCTTTTTTATGATATATACATCAATAATACGAGGAGCTTTTTATGAAAAGAAAATCACCCGTTGTGCTGCTTCTGGCGGCTCTTACAATGACCTCCTGTGCGGATAAGGAAGCAGGATCAAATATTACGGAAGCTTCTGCCGAAGCTTCGTCCGAAAGCGTTTCGGAAGCCACAGCCGAAAAGAGATCGGAGTATAAATATGCCGAATATGCTTCAATGAGCGCCGAGGAAATAGTATCCTCCCTTACCCTTGAACAGAAGGCGGCACAGATGGTGCAGCCTGCAGTTTACAACGTGAGGGAAGAGGATATGCAGAAATACTGCTACGGAAGTATCCTTTCAAAATATCAGTCGGTATCGTATACCGAGTGGCAAAAAATTGTTGACGGCTTTCAGCAAAGTGCGGTTTCTTCCGAAGCGGGTATTCCGTATCTCTACGGACAGGACGATGTTCACGGGGTGAATTACTGTGCAGATGCGGTATATTTCCCTCACAACATCGGCATAGGAGCGGCAAACGATCCCGAGCTTACATATGAGATGGGACTTGCCACAGCCGATGAAGCAAAGCTCTGCCATATGCTATGGAACTTTGCACCCTGCACCGCTCAGTCGGCAGACCCACGCTGGGGGCGCACCTATGAAAGCTACGGCTCGGACATTGAGCTTATTAAGTCTCTCGGAGCTTCCTACACAAGGGGACTTGTTGACGGCGGAGTTATCGCCTGTGCAAAGCATTTCTTCGGGGACGGAAACGTTCTTTACGGAACAGGCGAATGCTCGGACGTACAGCGGCTTATGGACAGGGGAGACGCTGTTTTGTCGGACGATGACATATCAGAGCTTCTGTCGGTTTATGAAGCGCAGATAGAAGCAGGAGTTCAGACCATTATGATAAGCCATTCCTCCGTAAATGGTATCAAAATGCATGAAAACGGGGAATATATCGGTTGGCTAAAAAACGAGATGGGCTTTGAGGGCTTTATTGTCAGCGACTGGAATTCGGTTCAGAACACATTACCCCACACCTATGAACAGCAGGTCATAACCTCTATAAATGCAGGAATAGATATGCTTATGGAGGTGGAAAGGTTTGAAGAAGCCCGTCAGATAATAATTAAGGCGGCAGAGAGCGGCGATATTTCCGAAGAACGCATAAACGATGCAGTTACGAGAATTATTCGTGTTAAGCTGGAAGCCGGGATATTTGAGGATCCCATGTGTGAAAGCCTTCCCACCAAGCAGAGCGCAACAGGCTCCGATGAATACAGACAGCTTGCCGAAAAGCTTGTGGAGGAAAGCCTTGTGCTGCTTAAAAACGAGGGGGATATACTTCCTTTGAAGCAAGGCACTTCCGTGTATATCACAGGACCTGCCGCAGACAATGCCTCTGCCCAGTGCGGAGGCTGGACAATTGACTGGAACTCTGCTCCCGGCAAGGATATAAGCGGCGTTACCACCATACTTGAGGGCTTTGAGGAAAAAGCGGACGAATACGGCATTACGGTCATCACCGACAAGGACAAGGCGTCACAGGCTGATGTTGTACTGCTGGTGACAGGGGAGCAGGCATATGCCGAGTGGAACGGCGATACTTCCGACCTTATGCTTTGCGGACAGCTGGGTCTCAGTGGCAATGAGGCGGCGATAAAGGAAGCGGAGGAGCTTGACAAGCCCATCGTTTCCTGTATCGTTGCAGGCCGTCAGGTGCTGATAGATGAATATTATGACCGGTGGGACAGTGTTGTTATGTGCTATCTTCCCGGCTCGGAGGGGCAGGGCGTTGCAGATGTTCTGTGCGGCGGTTCGGATTTCACAGGCAGGCTCCCAAGTCCATGGTACAGCACCACAGAGCAGATAGGAACAGGTGAGTGCCGTTTTGAAACGGGCTATGGGCTTAGCTATTGATACCAATTTCACATCATTTTCTGCAATATTCTAAAAAAATATCAGGGAGTTTCCCAGCTCCCTGATATTTTTTATATTTGATATTTTGCGGTTTTGTGAAATTGGTATCAATAGCTAAGCCCATAGCCCGTTTCAAAACGGCA
>JAGAJF010000110.1 GCA_017829005.1 Oscillospiraceae bacterium
AAACAGTACCAGTATAAGCGGCAAAACAGCGTTTATCTGCATTGCGGCGGCAACTGTTTTTATTGTAGGAGCGGCAGTGAACAGTGCGAACAAACCTCACAGCAGCGTTTCTTCTCCGACAGCCGTAACCTCAAAGCCGTCTTATACCACCGAAAGCACGACAAAGTCCTATAGCACTCCAAGCAATACCTCGGACACCGGTGCGCTCAAAACCGCAAAAAGATATCTGGCAGTTATGCCATTTTCCCACGACGGACTTGTGGCTCAGCTTGAATACGAAGGATATTCACATTCCGAAGCGGTGGACGCTGCCGATAAATGCGGTGCGGACTGGAAAGAGCAGGCGGTATTAAAAGCAAACGATTATCTGAATTACTCGTCATTTTCACGTGACGGACTGATAAGTCAGCTTGAATATGAGAAATTCACACATTCCGAAGCCGAATATGCCGCCGATCATTGCGGTATAGACACAGCTTCCGAGGCATGTGAACAGGCAAAAGCATATCTGAGATATTCGGCGTTTTCAAAGAAGGGACTTATCGAACAGCTTGAATACGAAGGGTATTCCACCGCCGAAGCAACGGAGGCTGTGGAAAAGTGCGGAGCTGACTGGAATGAGCAGGCGGTGCTTAAAGCAAAGCAGTATCTTGATTTTATGGAGTTCTCACGAAGCGAGCTTATCGACCAGCTTGAATATGAGGGATTTACACCCTCCCAGGCTGAACACGGTGCGGATGGAGCATTATATTAAATATTTCCCTTGACAGACCGCTCTCTCCGTGCTATAATATAATAAGATAAACCGAATATCACAGGGAATGACGTTCTCCCTTGGGAAACCAAAACCGCTTACAAAAGCTGATGACATCTGCAATTTACGCAGATGCTGTCGGCTTTTTTATTTTTGGAGGAATGAAAGATGTTATTTTCGCTTGCCGTAATTTTTCTTGTAGGGCTTTCCGCCGCAGAGATAGTAAGACTTATGAAGCTGCCGAGGATAATCGGTATGCTTGCCGCAGGGATCGCAGTGGGTCCCTATGTGCTTGACCTTCTTGACCCCACAATACTCGGCATATCCTTGGAGCTGAGACAGATAGCACTTATAATAATCCTTGTGAAAGCGGGACTGTCCCTTAATTTGTCCGACCTTAAAAAGGTGGGCAGACCTGCTGTGATGCTGTCCTTTGTGCCTGCCTGCTTCGAGATAATAGGATATGTCTGCATTGCGCCGTATTTTTTTGAAATATCACGCTCCGAAGCTGCCGTTATGGGAGCGGTGCTGAGCGCTGTATCTCCTGCGGTGGTGGTTCCCCGAATGGTAAAGCTCATTGAGGATAAATGCGGAACGGAAAAGAGCATTCCTCAGATGATACTTGCAGGGGCTTCCTGCGACGATATTTTCGTTATCACGCTGTTTTCGGCGTTTGCGGCAATGGCACAGGGCGGCTCGGCAAGTGCGGCAGATTTTCTTGATATTCCCGTATCTATCGTCCTCGGGGTGATAACGGGTGCGGTGTGCGGATTTATCCTGTATTACCTCTTTGATATCACAAGCAGGAGCGGGCATAATATCCGAAACACCGTTAAGGTGATAATAATTCTGTCGGTATCATTTTTACTGATGTGGACGGAGAGCTTTATCAAGCAGTATGCCGCATTTTCGGGTCTGCTTGCGGTGGTGGCAATGGCTTGCGTAATAAAGATCAGAACAGATGAAAGCGTATGGGGAGGACTTGCGGCGAAATTCGGAAAGCTGTGGATAGCGGCGGAGGTGCTGTTGTTCGTGCTGGTTGGAGCGGCTGTGGATATCAGGTACACACTTTCGGCAGGGGGTGCGGCGGTGCTTATGATATTTATAGCCCTTGCATTCCGCTCGGTGGGTGTTCTGCTATGTCTGTTGGGAACAAAGCTTAACGCAAAGGAAAGGCTTTTCTGCGTTATCGCATATCTCCCGAAGGCAACGGTTCAGGCGGCTATCGGCTCTGTTCCTATGGCGATGGGACTTCCCTGCGGAAAGATAGTGCTTTCCGTATCTGTCCTTGCCATAATCATTACCGCTCCGCTGGGTGCGATTGGCATTGACAAAAGCTTTAAAAGGCTTTTGCAGGATAACGGCAATGGGTGAAAAAGCCGCTCTCCGTTTCGGTCGGGGAGCGGCTTTGGGGTAAGCTATTTTTCAAGTATAGCCTTGGGAAGTCTGAAGGAGGCTGTTTTACAGACCCTATTTCCTTTATCGTCAACGGTTCCGTAATCATATTGGAAACTGACCGTATCGTCTGAATATGAGATGTCATATCTTCCGCCCTGAACCGCTCCGTCATCTGTTGAGAACTTACCCAGGTAATAAGCGTGATCTTCTTCGTCAAGGCAATACACTTTTGTCATGCCGTCAAACAGGAAGGTGCCTTCCGCAAATAAAAGCCGTATCGCACCGGTATCATCACTGCATATGTAAAATTGGGGATAATAATTTTCATAGAAGCTGTCTTCCTGCGATGTATCGGAAAACACATCAAGAAACAGAAGAAAAATTCCGAATATGAGCGTCAGAGCTGCCCCTGTTATCTTTTTGAACAAGGAACGTTTTTTCTCTGACAAAATAAGTATCAGCAGAATGATACCTGAAATAATCGACAGTACAATGAAAACGTAGAATGCCATGTCGTATTTTTGGTCGGAATAATCAAATCCGCTGCCTGTGAAAACGGGAACGGTCTGACGGTTACGGAGCTGCCTGCTGCTGCCCGTTATGAAGCACATGACCGTCATTAACAGCATTACGGCTATACATATTATTTTGGGGATAGCATTGATGAATTTGCTTTTATCGGTCATAGCCTTGCTCCGTTCTTGCTTTATGATTTTTGGCAGTGTATTTGTATTGTTACCGAGCCGATAGTATGCCGCCCAAATAAACTACAGAACGAGTGGCTGCAGGCTCAGCCTGCCGAGTGGCTGCAGGCTCAGCCTGCTCAGAATTCACCATTTTCAAGTATCTCCGCCGAGGAGACCATCAGCTCGGTAAATACCCCTGCACCGATCCTTCGTGAAAGCTTTTTCCTTGCTTCGGAAAATTTCGGTGCACGGGTGGTCATATTGTGGCAGTCGCTGCCCAGAGCCGCAACTCCGCCGCTCTTTAAAAGCTTCGCCGCAAGACGGCAGGAGGGGGCGGAAAGGACGGACTCACAGTTTATCTGTGCGGGAGCGGATTCAAGCAGCTCGAAAAGAGTCTCCTCACCCGCATATGCAGCATATCGCTCCAGATGAGCGAGAATGGGGCGTACCCGTCCGCAGGAGGCAAGGCTTCGGAAGCTGTCCTTGACGTTTTGAGTTATCTGTGTGTAGGGCAGCTCGATAAGAATGTAATTTGTATCGCCGATACAAAGCTTATCAAGGTCGGGGTCATTTATGAGAGCGGTGGTGAAATAGACCTCTGCTCCGAGAATTATCTCGGGAACGTGGGTTATCCTTTCGGCGGCAAGATATGAGCGAAGCTCGCTGTATGCCCTGTTTCGTCTGGCAATAAAATCCCCGATGCTTTCGTCATAGCGGTAAAAATGGGAGGTGGAAACTGCGTGGGTAACTCCCTGCTCGTACAGCTTTACAAGCATTTGTGCGGCGGTGCGGCAGTCGGCGGGACCGTCATCAAGGGCAGGCAGAATGTGCGTGTGAAAATCTATCATTTTTTCGGGCGCAGTATGCATTTCCCAAAAACTCCTTTCATCGGAAGCGGTTTTGCCGCAATTATTCATTATATAACTTGATTATACACCATTATTTTTGATTTTTTTTGGATTGTCAACAAATCTTCTGTAAATTTCTCGGATATATTTGACATTCTTTATAGTTTGGGGTATAATAAAAATATATATCAAATAACAATGGATTACATCGAAAGGAAGTAATAAAATGAGCGAATGTACTCATAACTGCTCCTCCTGCGGCTCGGACTGCGCTGAGAGAAAATCTCCTCAGAGCTTTATCGAAAAGCTGGGCGAGGGCAGCAGCGTTAAAAAGGTCATCGGCATCGTCAGCGGCAAGGGCGGCGTGGGAAAGTCTCTCGTCACAGGTCTGCTGGCTTCGGAATTTGCCAAAAAGGGCTCTCACACCGCTATTCTTGATGCGGATATCACAGGCCCCTCCATTCCCAAAATGTTCGGCACCACCGAAAGGGCTATGGGCAGTGAGAAGGGACTTATCCCCGTCAGAAGCAGAGACGGCGTTGATATAATGAGCATAAATCTCCTGCTGGAAAACCCTTCCGACCCCGTTATCTGGAGAGGCCCCGTTATTGCAGGCGTTGTAAAGCAGTTCTGGAACGAGGTCATCTGGCAGGACGTTGACTATATGTTCGTGGATATGCCTCCGGGAACGGGCGATGTGCCTCTTACCGTGTTCCAGTCCATACCCCTTGACGGCGTTATCATCGTGACATCGCCTCAGGATCTTGTTTCAATGATAGTGGGCAAGGCTGTGGGTATGGCTAATATGATGAATATCCCTATCCTCGGAATTGTGGAGAATATGAGCTATGCCCAGTGTCCCGACTGCGGAAAGAAGCTCTATCTCTACGGCGAGAGCCATATTGAGGAGATCGCCGCCGAGTACGGTCTGAAGGTTCTGGGCAGACTGCCCATCGACCCCGCTATCTCGTCAGCCTGCGACAGGGGAGAGATTGGCTCGGTCGAGGATAAATGGCTTGCCGATGCGGTTTCTGCTGTTGAAAGCGCTCCCGCTTCAAAGAAGGAATAAATAAAAAAGTCAGCATCAAAGCGGATGTCATTGTCCGATTTGGTGCTGATATTTTTGGTATGTAAGGCTGCCCCGTTACATCGACATAAGCTCGCTCCACGAAAGGTCAAAATAGGGCTTTATCCAGCGGTACTGACTGTCGTCGGGGTATTCCCTGAACCTGCCCTCAGTCATCATTGTGAGATAGAGGATAATATCGTACCAGAGTATCCTTATGCGTTCCGATACGGAAAATTCCGTCTGCCCGAAGCCCCTTAGAAATGAGTCATTTACGCTGTGCCTGCGGAAACGATCCTCCATAAGCACATCTCCCCAAAGTGCCCTTTCCCAGTCGATAAGGGCGCATACGTGACCGTCCTTCACAAAGATATTACCCTCCCACAGGTCATAGTGGACAAGCACGGGAGACACATCTTCAAATGCCGCTTTGTGAGCTTCAAGCAGGGAAAATATCTCCTCGGGAGACACCCCGATAAGGATATCCTTCTCGCTTGCGTCGGCAAGGACATTTCTGATAAGCATATTTACAAGCTCATACAGCTTATCAAAGCTCTCTGCGCCGTCATAAAGCTGACCGAACCGGTCTCCCTTTATTTTGGCGATATCCCTGACGATACCGCCTATCTCGGAGTATATCGCAGCTTTTTCCTCATCGCTGAGCTTCTCCTGAATGGAGACAAGGCTTTCTCCTTCAAGACATTCCATTATGAAATAATCTCCCGTGCAGAGGGTCTTGCTTGTATCGTAATACTGCACCTTTGCAGTCCTGACAGACGAAATATTTTCCGCAAGCTTCATAGCGTTTACCTCTGCGTTCATAAGGCATTTTTCGTTTCTGAGCAGGGTATGGTTAAAACGGGGCGCGATTTTCAGAATGCTTTTTTCTCCGTCCGAAAATTCTATGCGGTAGGCTATGTTGCAAAGCCCTTCGGACAGCTCCGCATACGAGGTCATTTCCTTCTCGGGAAATGCGTTTTGGATTATTTTTTTCAATTGCATCCTTGTTCTGGATATTTTTGGTAACTCCCATGATTTTTTCCTTTCTGTTATGCTCCATAGAATAGGCGATATGGGGCTTGGTTTATTGTAATTATATCCCATTTTTCTATGGCTTTCAAGTGGTAATTTTCAGATAATAGGATTTTCGGGGAGCATAAGCCGATGAAAATATACTATACAAATATTTAACATTTGGTAATATCAAAATATGCTTGACAGCGGACATTTTATAGGGTATAATACTAATATGGAATAATTTTTTGACAGGAACAGTGTATTGCCGGGGTGAATAACGGCAGAGTGTTTTTATCCTGCGGTTTGTTAAAAAAATCACAATGTATATTGTTTTTTTAAGCAGATTTTGCAAGTCACTTTGTAACATTATTCATTTTGGCTCTGTTTTTCGTTAAAAATATCATTTAATAAAGGAGTTTTGAAGTATGGCACTTACAAACAATCCCAACGTACTCAAGTGGGTAGACGAGATGGTCGCTCTCACAAAGCCCGAAAAGGTCGTATGGATCGACGGCTCCAAGGAGCAGCTCGACGCTCTCACCGACGAGGTTTGCGCTCTTCCCGAGGGCAACAGAGACAAGATGTACAGACTCAATCAGGAGAAGCTTCCCGGCTGTCTGTACCACAGAACTCTCCCCAACGACGTTGCACGTGTTGAGGACAGAACCTTCATCTGCACACCTACAAAGGAAGAGGCTGGTCCTACCAACAACTGGTGCGATCCCGCCGAGATGTACGCTAAGCTTTCAAAGCTTTACGACGGCGTTATGAAGGGCAGAACAATGTACGTTATCCCTTATTCTATGGGTCCTATCGGTTCTCCTCTCGCTAAGGTGGGCGTTGAGATCACCGACTCCATCTACGTTGTTCTCAATATGAATATTATGACAAGAATGGGCGCTAAGGCTTTCGAAAACCTCGGCGACGAGTCTAACGATTTCGTTAGAGGTCTTCATTCTAAAGCTGATATCGATGAAAATAACCGCTATATCTGCCATTTCCCCGAGGATAATACCATTTGGTCTATCAACTCGGCTTACGGCGGAAACGTTCTTTTAGGTAAAAAATGCTTCGCTCTCAGAATTGCTTCATATCAGGGCAAAAACGAGGGCTGGATGGCAGAGCATATGCTTATTTTGGGAATCGAGAATCCCGAAGGCGAAGTTCGCTATATCTGCGCAGCTTTCCCCTCAGCTTGCGGAAAAACCAACCTTGCTATGCTTATTCCCCCCGAGATTTATCGCAAGAAGGGATATAAGGTTTGGTGCGTAGGCGATGATATCGCTTGGCTCAGAATAGGTGAGGATGGAAGACTTTGGGCAATCAACCCCGAGAACGGCTTCTTCGGCGTTGCTCCCGGAACAAATGAGAAGTCTAATCCCAACGCGCTCGCTTCTACAAGAAAAAATACAATCTTTACAAAGGTTGCGCATAATCTTTCGGATAATACCGTTTGGTGGGATGGTATTGAAAAGAATCCCCCCGCTAACGCTATCGACTGGATGGGCAATAAATGGGATTACACCGACGGAAGCAAGGGCGCTCATCCCAACAGCCGCTTCACAGCTCCTGCTGAGAACTGCCCCTGCATTTCCAAAGAGTTTAACAGTCCTAATGGTGTTCCGATTTCTGCAATCGTATTCGGCGGCCGCCGTGCTAAAACCGCTCCGCTTGTATACCAATCCTTTGATTGGAATCATGGCGTATTTGTAGGCTCCATAATGGCTTCCGAAACAACAGCTGCAGCATCGGGCGCAGTTGGCGTTGTT
>JAGAJF010000111.1 GCA_017829005.1 Oscillospiraceae bacterium
ACTATACATTCTAACATTTCCATTAATTCTTCCATTGTGGTACTCTCCTTCTTCGTTTTCTTTCATTATACCACTTTGGGGGCTTTTTGTTAAGCTTTTATCTTTTTGTTACTTTTTTGTAACTCATGCGTATGGTCTGAGAAAAAAATGAATGTCATTCCTTTGAAGCGACCTTTGATACAATAAACTCCAGAAGCGTTGCAGTCAGCATAGCATAAACTACGATATTTACAGCACAAATAAGCAGAATTAAAAGTATCAGAACAATATTAACGGCACATATGACAGCGATCACTGCCGCAGCACCGCCAAGCTGAATAAATCTTGCACATACAGGCGAAATGCCTCTGCTGCGAAAATATCGGTATGAAAAGAAGTAAATTGCGGCAAAGGGCAGACACATCAGAAAATTTCTTACCGGTGTTTCAAAAAGTCCGTCAAATCCTCCCGACATAAATCCAAATGAAAAGGACTCCGTATTCAGTATGCCTATGAAAATATCAAGGAACATGAAAGCAATCTGAAAGCCTGCAAGCTCCCCTTTCGACAGATCACTTTCAGTATGTATTTTTTCAGCTTTACAGCATCGTAAAAAATCTATTTTTTCGCTGCTCATAACCTCTACGCACCCATTGGATCTATCAAGTACGATACACATCACTTCCCGCTCACCTGCCAAAAAAGTCACTCGTGTACTGTCTTCCTCTGTTCGTTTGGTCTGAGTAAGCTTGGGATATTTTTCATTGAGCAAAGAATTTACCTCTCTGAATTTACTCTCATCTGCCGAATGAGCAACCGAATATCTGAATTTATACATAACCCATTCCTCCTTTTGACATTCACTTTGCTTTGTGATATCATTATATCTGTATCGGGCACAAAACACAATATGTCATCTGTAACTTAACAAAGTGACAAATGTCACAAATTTCACCTGCGCTGAGTGTTCACAAAAAATTTACAACAAAATTTCAAAATCCCTTGCAATATCCCCGATAATGTGATATAATTTATTTTCGTAAATGATTATGTAGCACTACTGTCCGAAGTAATGTGATGGGCTGCTATGTCGGTCATATTATTTTCAGAAGAAAGTGAGGTGCTCTGACAATGAGAGAGGGAATCCACCCCAATTACGTTGAAACAACCATCACCTGTGCTTGCGGCAACGTGATCAAGACCCGTTCCACCAAGGAGAATATCCGAGTTGAAATCTGCTCCAAGTGCCACCCCTTCTACACAGGCAAGCAGAAGCTCGTTGATACAGGCGGACGTGTTGACCGTTTCAAGAAGCGTTTCGGTATGGACAAGTAATGTCAGAATTTATAAATTGCCTGCGTAACTTAACGCAGGCAATTTTTTTAGAAAGGGGTTTTCAAAATGAACGCTCCCGATTATCAGACGATAAAAGGCAGCGCCGAGGCTTCCTTTACCGAGAAAAAGTCCGAATTTATCGGCTATATCCGCCACGTGGAAACAGATGAGGAAGCGGTGGCATTCATAAACGAAATACGCTCTATGCACCGCAAGGCGACCCACAACGTCTATGCATACATTCTCCGAAACGGCAGCGTTACCAGATACAGCGACGACGGCGAACCGCAAGGAACCGCCGGAGTGCCTGTATTTGAAGTTCTCCGAAAGGAAGGGCTTACCGATGTGTGCTGCGTTGTGACACGTTATTTCGGCGGCATACTTCTGGGAGGAGGCGGTCTTGTGAGAGCCTATTCCCACAGCGCAAAGATAGCTGTAGATGCCGCAGAGCCTATGATAATGCGCTCCTGCTATCCCTTTGAGATAACTGCCGATTACAACCTTTACGGAAAGCTGACAAATATCCTCCCCGAGTTTGAGGTAAAGATAACCGATACACAGTTTGCGGATAATGTGACCATCTCTCTCCTCTGCCGCACCGCCCTTGCCGATGCCCTGACCGAAAAGCTCATTGATACGGCAAACGGCAGGATAACTGTGCATAAGGGTGAAGAATCCTTTGAGAACTTCGCCTGATTTTGTGCATATCTACAAATATTATTTTCAAAAAAAGTTTTTTCGCCTTTTTTGAGTATATATATACAGATTGCGATTTTGGGGAAAGGGTTGATATGTATGACTATTCGTGAAGAGCTTGAGATAATCGAGCTGGGCACTCTCTGCGAGGACGCCTGCACTTCGAAGCACACAGGCAGACGGGTGCGCCCCGAGCCGAAATGCCCGATCCGCACAGAATTTCAGCGTGACAGAGACCGCATACTCCACTGCAACGCCTTCCGAAGGCTAAAGCACAAAACTCAGGTGTTCCTCTCCCCTGTGGGAGATCACTACAGAACAAGGCTCACCCACTCTCTTGAGGTATCCCAGATAGCAAGGACTATCTCACGTGCGCTCAGGCTCAATGAAGACCTCACCGAGGCTATTGCCTTGGGTCACGATCTGGGTCACACCCCCTTCGGTCACGCAGGAGAAGCTATCCTCAACGAGATATGCTCCTTCGGCTTCAAGCATTATCTGCAAAGTGTTAGAGTGGTTGACTATATTGAGAAAAACGGTATGGGTCTTAACCTTACATATGAGGTAAAAAACGGAATTGCCTGCCATACCAACAGAACAGCCGTTACCAAGGAGGGCTGTGTTGTCCGCCTTGCCGACAAGATCGCATACATAAATCACGATATTGACGATGCCCTCAGAGCAGGCGTTATCACCGAGGATATGCTCCCCGAAAATGCAGTGAACATTCTCGGTCATTCAAAAAGCGAGAGAATAACCACCCTTATAATGTCGGTGGTAAGAAGCGGAGTTGCGGAAATAAAGCTTGAGGACCACATAAAAGCCGCCGAGGACGAGCTTTATGCCTTTATGTTCGAGCACGTTTATCACAACAATGCCGCAAAGGACGAGGAAGTCAAGGCGAAAATGCTTGTGGAAAAGCTTTTCCGCTATTATTTCAAAAACCCCGACAAAATGCCCGAGGAATATAAAAACATTATGAACCGTTTCTCAAAGGAGCGGGCTGTGTGCGACTATATTTCGGGTATGAGCGACGGCTATGCCATAAATCTTTATAACGATATTTTCGTGCCCAAATGCTGGCACATTCAGTAAATTTCCTTGACATTTTCCCGAAAGGAGGGTGACTTATGCCCCTGCCCGAGGATTTTATAATGCAGCTCAAGCAGAATAATCCCATTGAATCGGTGATGAGCTCCTACGTGAGCCTGAAACGAAGCAGCAGGGATTATGTCTGCCTCTGCCCCTTTCATTCGGAAAAGACCCCCTCCTGCCATATAAGTGTTGGTAAGCAGTTTTTTCATTGCTTCGGCTGCGGAGCGGGGGGCGATGTCATCACCTTTGTGATGAAAGCGGAAAATCTTGAATATATAGAAGCTGTACGCTTTCTCGCCCAGCGTGCGGGAATGAGTATGCCCGAGGAAGCAAAAAACAACGACCTTAGCAGGCTCAAAGCCCGTATACTTGAAATAAATCGTATGGCTGCACGTTTTTTCCATCAGACCCTGATGAAGGACAGCAGAGGCGAAAAGGGCAGGCTGTACTTCAATTCCCGTCAGCTAACCGTCAAGACCATAACCAAATACGGTCTTGGCTATGCCCCCGATGAATGGCGGTATCTCACCGACTATCTGAAATCTCAGGGCTGCACCGAGGAGGAGATCGTTGCCGCAAATCTTGCAAGGCAAAGTCAGAAGGGCGGCGTTTACGACAGCTTTCGCGACAGAGTAATGTTCCCCATAATCGACCTGAGAGGAAACGTGATCGCATTCGGCGGAAGAATAATTGACGGCGAGGGTCCCAAGTATCTTAACTCCTCGGACACTCCCGTTTTCAAGAAAAGCCGCAATCTTTTCTCCTTAAATTTTGCCAAGCGGTCGGACGAGCGGCGGCTCATTCTTGCGGAAGGCTATATGGACGTTATCGCCGTAAATCAGGCAGGCTTTGAAAACGTGGTAGCCACTCTTGGAACAGCTCTCACACCCGAGCAGGCAAGGATAATGTCCCAGTACGCCGACGAGGTGATAATCGCCTATGACTCGGACGGAGCGGGACAGAACGCCACTCAGAGAGCCATAAATCTTCTGAGCGAGGCTGGAGTAAAGACTAAAATAATCAAGATGGAGGGCGCAAAGGACCCCGATGAATTTATCAAAAAATTCGGCGCGCTCCGTTTCAAGCAGCTCCTTGACAACTCCGACGGAGCCATAAATTTCCGCCTGTCAAAATGCGGAAACGACCTTGACCTTGACAGCGACACAGGACGTGTGGAATATCTGAAACGCTGTGTTGATGTGCTTTCACAGATAGCCTCACCCGTAGAGAGAAGCGTGTATATCTCGAAAATAGCAAAGGAGCAGAACGTTTCCAGAGATGCTCTGGAGCTTCAGGTGAACTCGGTTATCCGAAAGAGGATAAACGCCGACAAAAAACAGACCTGGAACGAGATACGCACCTTTTCCGAAAAGCGAAAGACCGACCCTGCAGCGGTGAATTTTCCAAAGGAATACAAGGCAGAGCAGGGCATTATCGCCTATCTCACCGTTCACCCCGAGGAGCTTTCATATGTGGAAAATAATCTGCCCCCCGACAGCTTTTTGACAGAATTCCACAAAAAGGTCTATGAAAAGCTCATATCGGGTATGAAAGAATCGGCAGATTTTAACATATTATCGCTTCAAAGTGAATTTCCTGCCGATGAAATGGGCAAAATAACCGGGATATTATCGGAAGCCCAAAATCTTGAACTTAACAGAAATGCCGCCGAAGATTACATAAATATCCTAAACCAACGGCGTGAACGGGAGCAGTCGGCGGCTCCTCCCTCGGCGCTTTCCGACGACGATTTTCTTTCTCTTGCGAAAAAAATACGCAGCAGAAAATGATCATAAAATTAACCGAAAGGACGATAAAAATATATGAATAATACCGATAAGGCTATGGAGACCCTGATGGAACAGGGCAGAGCTCACGGCAGACTTACCACCACCGAGATAAACGATGTGATGGAAAAGCTGGATCTGGACGTTGACCAGATAGATTCATTCTATGATAACTGCCAGAGCCTGAATATCGACATCATTGAGGATTTTGACGCAGAAAAGGAGCTTGCCATAGACGACATTTCCTTGCAGGACGATCTGGAGCTTGCTCTTTCCACCGAGGGCATCGCTATTGACGACCCCGTAAAGATCTATTTAAAAGAAATAGGACGTGTTCCCCTGCTTACTCCCGAAGAGGAGATACAGCTTGCAGAGCGTATGGCTGTAGGCGATGTAAAGGCTAAGCAGAGACTTGCCGAGGCTAATCTTCGTCTCGTTGTTTCCATTGCAAAAAGATATGTGGGCAGAGGTATGCAGTTCCTCGACCTTATCCAGGAGGGAAACTTAGGTCTTATAAAGGCTGTTGAGAAATTCGACCACACCAAGGGCTTCAAATTCTCCACATACGCTACATGGTGGATAAGACAGGCTATCACAAGGGCTATTGCCGATCAGGCGAGAACTATCCGTATCCCCGTTCATATGGTGGAGACCATAACAAAGGTCAAGAAGGCTTCCAGCCAGCTTCTCCACAAGAACGGTCACGACCCCTCTCCCGAGGAGATATCCGAAGAGCTGGGTCTCCCCGTTGAAAGAGTGCGTGAGATAATGCGCATTGCACAGGATCCCGTTTCTCTTGAAACACCCATCGGTGAGGAGGAGGACAGCCATTTGGGCGACTTTATCCCCGATGACGACGCTCCCGCACCTGCAGACGCCGCTTCTCTCATTCTTCTCAAGGAGAAGCTTGGAGAGGTGCTTTCCACCCTTACAGAGCGTGAGGAAAAGGTTCTGAGACTTCGTTTCGGTCTTGAGGACGGACGTTCCCGCACTCTTGAAGAGGTTGGCAAGGAATTTGACGTAACAAGAGAGCGTATCAGACAGATCGAGGCAAAGGCTCTCAGAAAGCTCCGTCACCCCAGCAGAAGCAAAAAGGTCAAGGACTTCCTTGACTGATTTCCCCGAAAGGAATGATAAAATCAGATGTGTCTTACTCTTGAATCGGATTACGCTGTCAGGATAATCGGCTGTCTTGCCGCCGAAAACAAGCGTATCGACGCAAAAAACATATCAGAGCGCACAGGTGTCAGTCTACGCTTTTCACTTAAAATACTGAGAAAGCTTGTGTCTGCAGGTCTGGTAAGGTCATACAAGGGTATGCAGGGCGGCTATGAGCTGGCAAAGGCTCCCTCGGAGATAACGATGCTTAGCGTTATTGAGTCAGTGGAGGGAGATTATTACCTCAATCGCTGCCACGAGGAAGATTTTGTATGCACCAGAGGCGCCAAGGGCTGCTGCTGCTATCAGAACGTGTTCAACGAGATAAGCGAGATGGTCAACAAAAAGCTTGCCTCCTGCACCTTTCAGGATCTTCTGAATGACGATAAGAACATATCGGGCAAATAATACTTACAGTTCTCCCTGTCCCTGATGGGGAGAATTTTTGTATAGGCAATATATACAAACTTTGCATTAAAAGTTTGTATAACATTTTAAGATATTTTTTGAAAAAAAAAGCGCTCCCGGATTGTTTATATATCAGAAGCGCTTTTAAGACAGGGGGAACCTACCATATGTATTCCGACTCAAAAGGTACCTTTGACGACGGATACATCAGATATGTGCTTGACACTTACTCGGAGCCGATAATAAGACTATGCTTCTCCTACGTCCGTAATATGCACGACGCAGAGGATATAGCGCAGGAGACCTTCTGCGAGATAATCAAACGAAAGCCCGTTTTCACCGATGAAAATCACGAAAAGGCGTGGCTTATAAAAACTGCGGTCAACAAGTGCAAAAATCACCTTAAATCGGGCTGGGTAAGCAAAACAAGCTCAATAGATGATAATTTGTCGTCCCCTGCTCTCGGGCAGGAGGACAGCGGTCTTGACGATACCTCCAGAGCCGTTTTCGACGCTGTTATGGAGCTTCCCGACAAATACAGAACGGTTATCCATATGTATTACTACACGGGGCTGAGTATCGCGGAAATAGCCGCCTCAAACCAAATCAGCACCGCCGCCGCAGGCACAAGACTTGCCAGAGGACGGGCGCTTTTAAAGAAAAAACTGGGAGATGATTTCTGATGCCCGATTTTTCGGATAAATACAAAAAAGCCCTTGAATATCAGGAAATATCTCCCGATTTCAAGGAACGGACAGCAAGGCTTATGACAGAGCTTCGTGACAGCAGGGAGCTTATTCCCGAAACAGCCGAAGAAAACCTGCCTTTGGCAGAACACATCAGCGTTTCGGGAAATGAGATAAAGACATCACGCAGGATCAAGCTTATCAAGGTGATATCCACCGCAGCAGCGGCAGCAGCCTGCCTTACAGTAGGTGTTGCGCTGAACAATGCCGGTATCTTTAACAATGACTCCGACCCGTCGGTCATTGCGACAGACAGTATCGTTACAGAAGCTACAGACATCATCGAAGCAGACGTGAACGCAGAGGAAATCGTTTCCGAAGCTATGCCTACAACAGCAGCAATATCCCAATATGCGGAGACAACAGCACCCGAAACAACATCGCAGACCGCTTCTCAAAGCGTGTCCGAGACAGAACCGCTTGCCGAGCCTTCCGCAGTGCCGACAGCGTTCAATGAAACAAAAGCTCATTCGGCAGCCGTATCGGCTGAAACCACATCTGCTCATGCCAAAGAACCTGCCGCAGAAGAATTCGAGGAAGACATAATTGAGGAAGTGCCTGTTGAAGCCGCTCCCTATGCACCTGTTGAAGCCGAACCCGAGGAAGGTGCAGGAATTGCCTCCCACGAATATGACAGCGGCGAAACGGATAACGAGCTACCGCTTGAAACGGTGCTTATCCTTGAGCCTTTTTCGGAGGAAACCGAAGCGGAAGAGGAAGCTGACAGCGAGAACGATGAGGAAATTGTTGAGGAAGCTCCGACAGATATCACATCTGCCGCAGATATGTCCAGAGCAGCATCATTTTCTCCCAAAGAAGCAGTTTCCGAATTTCCTGCACAAAACTCAACAGCGGTGATAACTCCCGCATTTGAGGATATAAGCTCTGAGGACGGCACGGTGGTGACATACGAACCCAAAGAGGTCAGAAGCGTTACAAAGCTATTAAACCTCAACAAAGAGCTTTCCGCATATGCCGAGGAAGGCGAAGGCTCTCTTGTTTCTGAAGCCCCCTCGGACAGCCGCTACATTATCGACTACGCTGACAAACAGGGAAATGCCATGCGTATTTATATGGGCAGCAGATACATCTGCTTTGCCTACGGCGGCGACTTTTACACCTTTGAACTGACAGAAGAGGAGTACAATGAGCTTGACGGCGTGCTGTTTGAGCTTATATCGTAATATGTCCCTCTCCCCTGCCGTGGGAAATTTCGGCAATTTATGTTCTGTTATAAATAATGCGCTCCGCTTGATTTCGGAGCGCATTTTAACTTGACTTTACGATGATGATATACCGAAAAAATTGACATTGTTGATAGAGGGGAAAAGAGAAAAATGAATATATTAAAAGAAATTTTCACCAAAACCAAATTTGAAGATGATGAAATTGTGCTGGTACCGTTTGAGGATTATTTTGACAAAGAAAATCGCAGCTATTGTAAATTTTCTCTTGATGAAGAAGATATCCCTTTGCTGACAGAATTTGGGAAAGCACTGAAAAATACCGGCGGTGAAATATTTGTCAGCATATACGGATATGAGCTTGAACATAAAAACGGCAGCGGATTTGCTTATGGTGACTGCTTATGGATAAGAGGGATATCCATAGGAGATGTAAGCAAACTTATAACTCTTTGCGGCAGCTCAGAGCCAACCGAAATATGTACGGTGGAAGAACTGCCGCAATTTGATTGTTCATCTGTCTATATCGTAAAATACAAGGATAATAAAAACGGCACACTTGAAGAGTATTTCATAAAAGACTTTAATACGGCTATTTGTTTGTATTGGGATTGACAGTTAAATTAAGATGCATAAACTACCGTTTTTTAAAAGATGTCACACATCAAATATATTTACATCGGAAAAGGCTCTCCCTTGTATTTCTCTACCAATTTAGTGTAATTATCAACACATTTTTTCAGCCGCTTTTCATTTCCCTCAAGGGCAAAGCTTGGCTTTCTTTTTCCGGTAACGCAGATTTTCTGACCATCATAATTATATGTTACATACGGGGCAATGGCGGTTCCGATAATTTGTGGATAATTTCCGTCTATCCACGCTATCTGTTCAGTAGTAAACAGATTAGCAGGAAAATTAAAAATTTCCAGACGGGGCATTTCAGCTAAAAAAGACATATCCTTATCTTCAATATCTTTTCCCGAAAAATCAAGCCGCCTCACTTCTGTTCCCCGAAAGCACTCAAGAGATTTTATAACCGTTTTGTCCCAGATCGAATCACCTATTCTGAACCATTCAAGAGCAGGAGCCTTTTCTATACCTGAGAGATCCTTCAGTCGGGTAAAATCTGAAAGGTCTATCAGTTCAAGAAAGCTGTTTCCGCTCATATCCCAAAGTTTTTCGATACGCTGATTATGAAACCAGCTTATCCGCTCAAGCTTTGTAAGCTCCCCGAGAGCAGACCAGTCCTGCACAAGCTTGTTTTTAAAAAAATTTATCACCCTAAGCTGTTTGCCGTATTTACCTATAAAATGTTCAAAGCCCTGCTGATCCAATCCTGTTATCTGAACTGTACTTACATCGGGAAATCGTTCAAGGATATCTATCTCATCTGTTGTCAGCCGATCTCCACGGGGAGAGATCAAAAAGCCTGTATCAAACATCTGAAACATCTTGTTTTCAAAACCTATATCCACTTTTTTCCTCCCTGAAAATATAGTAGTCTCACACATTGGCAATATTTGTAATAATCCCCGCCGGAGTAATATCTATCCACCCAAATGATGGCTCCTTAAAATCTCTCGGACAGGAGCAGCTTCCGGGATTGAGCATATATATACCGTCCTCAAGGCTTTCATAGCGGCAATGGGTATGCCCGAAAAGCACTGCTTTGCAGCCATTGTCCCTTGCAAGGGAGCGCAGCGTTTCCGTTCCGTATTTCACTCCGTGAAAATGACCGTGAGTGCAGAGTATCTTCACATCTCCCGCTGAGATTATCTCCATATTCGGTGACATGGATCTGTAGTCACAGTTGCCCGCAACGTGCCTTATATCAAGGTTCGGATATTTAAGTCTCATCTTATCAAGCTCCCGTTCACCGTCTCCCAGGTGAACGAAAATATTACCCGTATCTGCCGTTTTTTCAAAAATTCTCTCCAGAGCATAGCTGTCTCCGTGGGAGTCGGACATTGCAACAATTCTCACAATTATTCTCCTTTCGCATATTATGATATCAGGCGGTCGTTCTGTTTTTCTTTATGATAACATAAATATATAAAGGGATTTATGAACCACTGCCGAAAAGGCTTAAACACGTGGTATAGCCTATATTTCCAATGTGCATAATCACCAACATAAACAGTAAAAACACCTCATTGGTAACAAGTTGGTAACGGGTTGGTATCAGTCAAGCAATTCAATTGTCTCCCGTAATTCGTCAATGGATATGTGTGTGTAAATGTTGTCTGTCACGTCTCCTGAGTGACCAACAAGCTTTTTCACACATATTTTTTTTGCGTTTTTTTCAGTCAGCAATGACACAAATGTGTGACGGGTTTCGTGGGTAGTATGAGAAAATCCAACAACCGCTTGAAATTCATCAAAGTAATATTTCCACATTGCATAGGTGTATTTCTTGCCGTTTTTGGATATCAGGTATTTCTCTCCGTTCATAGACGCTTGTATCAGTGGTAATATTCTATGATGTATCGGGACTACTCTATTCTTCCCTGCTTCTGTTTTTATTCCACCTGTCATTATACCCGCTGTAAGATCTATATCGCTTTGCTGCATTTGAAGAAGCTCTTCTATTCGCCAACCTGTGTATAACAGTATCAAAAGAGTTCTTACAACAAAATCATCCTGATCCTGCATTTCCCACAGCTTATTGATTTCGGCTGATGTAAAGACACTTTTCTTCTTTTTGGTGGAATATGTCTGTACTTCTATCATTGATGAATAATCTTTATCAGTTATTTCATGACGGATAGCATAGGTATATAAGAACCGTAAAGAATTTTTTAATGTTGACTGCATTGACGGCTTTAATTCGTCTATTACACTTTGCCAATGGGTCAATTTTAATGCAGAAAATTGCATATCATTATAGCGTGAAACCTTATTCAAAGCATTTACATAGGATTTTTTTGTGTTTTCGGCAAGCTTGCATTCGGCAAAACATTTTTCTATAACTTCCGATAAAACAAGCCCATGAGCCGCAAGATCATACGGATCGGCATTATAATCGGCAAGGGCTGCAAGGGCTTCGGACTTAGTGGCATAGTAACCGAGGATTTGTCGCTTCTCTATCATCTTTTCCCCATCATCGGAATACTTGCAGGCTGTTCGAACAAGATAAGGCTTTCGCCTTTTACCTGTCAACTTAACGATTGAACCGTAGCCGTTTGGTAACTTCATAATATCATCTCCTCAAAAAACTTGAATTTTTCGGGAGGATATGCTATAATATCATTGCGATGGTTCGAATAGTGATATTCGGTAGCATATCCCCTTACTCCCCGTCCTGCGCCAACAGAACGGGGAGTTTTTATTTACTACTTTTCTTTCTTCTTAACTTTAGCAGCAATTAAATCAAAAAGCATTTTAAAATAAGCTTTTTGCTCCGTTGGATTAAGAACACGATACATGGTTATAAGCTCACATTCCATTTCCGTCAGTTTGTGCTCTATTGATGGGTCAAGAAAATCGCCTTTCACTTGTTTCACCTCATTCATTCAAAGATTTATGTACCCAATATCCGTCCGATACATCAGGGATATTGCTACTATCCCAATATTCACTTGAAAAGTCAATTTTATCTATGGATTTTGCGCTGAACTTTACACGCATTGCCGTGTCTTTACTTTTATTGCCATTGCTATCAACGAAATAACCCTGCATAAATATAGTGATCTCATCAAGTTTACTGCAATTTTGGAGCGGTTCAATCAACGCCGATATATCATTGTGCATTGCTCTGACAGCAAGCTTACTTGTCAGCTGCGTGGACTGATTAACATATACCATAAGCATATATTTGCCGTCCTCTGTACTCTTTACCTCACTTATATCATCAATTGATATATTATTCTGGTCGGCAGCATATTTCACAAACGCAGACGGTTTTGAGGAAGATGAAGGCTTTGCGGCAGTTATCTTTGCTGTCGTAACTTTTGTGGTTGCAGGCGTTGTAGTTGTCGTTTTTACTGTTGTAGATGGTGAATATCTGTTTGATGAAGAACGGGCATCGTGACCAATTATGCCATTTGCCGCCGCCCCTATCATTACAACAGTTGCAACAGCAATACAGATAAATGCAGTTTTGCCACTTACCTTTGCTTCTGATGAACTTCTGGAAGATACTTCCCCGTATCTTGATTGACCACAGCTATAGCATTTACTGTAAATTGTGCTATTCTTATGGTTGCATTTCGGACATATCCATTCAGAGTCGCCTGCAACAGGAGTTTGTGTACTCGGTCGAGCTGTTCCGCAGGAAGTACAAGTTTTGTTGGAGTCTCTGTTTTTGAAATCGCAATTCGGACAATACCAATCTGCCATAGTGATATCCCTCATTTCATAATAATTGCCATTGGCAAGATAATTATATCACATATCACGATAAAATAGCGGATTTTAAAACAAAATGTATTAAAAACAGTCCTTGCAAGGCTCATATCCTGCCGCTTGAGCTTCTTCAACAGATATTTCGACAACATCCGCGTTGCGGATATGGTAACAGTCAGCTTTGTGGTACTTAGTCCCCGTTCTTGAAATATATACGATATCTGGAACGCCCTCTTGGGCAGCCACAGAATAGCTGTTTGCAGGCTCTGCAAGGCTCTGATAGCTGTCTGCAATATGTAAGGACATTGAGAACGCCAAAACGCCTATAAAGGCGATTATAACGCTCAGAGGGTTGACTTTACGTTTTTGCCCATATACTTCTTGCAAAACGCAGGACACAAACATATCTGCTTCAGCTTCATCAGAAGCCGCCGGTATTTCCGACTTTTTGAAATGCCCGAGGAAGATATGCGCAAGCTCGTGCAGGACCATTGCCGCTGCTGTTCCGTCGGAAATAGAAGCGTGAACGATAATATAGTGAATTTTATCTCCCGAATAACTGAAAGCAGGGTGAGACAGGAAATATTCTTCAAGCCCCAGGGCAGCTATCACCTTATCGCTTGAGTCTTGCGGACGGTACACCTTAAAGTGTTCCGAAACGGCTATCTTGGCAAGAAATGTAAGCGACAGAACGTTCGACGAGTTTATTCCGTATTTAAGGATAAACTCTTTTGCTTTTGTTTTAAGATCCATTTTTAAATTCCTCCATTATAATTGGTATATATCAATTATAATGGAGGTTTTGTGTATATTCCACGAGTAAATATTGGTAGAAAAGGGTTATTTCCCCTTTTGCCTTTTCTCCGCTTCGATCTCGACAAGCATTTCCTCTTGCTCTGACTCTTCGACAAGCTTTTCAATTTCCTCTTCCGACATTTTCGGAGGGGGAACATCTTTTGTGCCGCCGCCGAATGCTGCTACACGGGCGAACGGCTGATTTGTATTTACGTGTGCAACATCAATCATTTTATCAATTGCTATCTGAACACTTTCAGGCTGTTTGCGATAAGAAAGAATTACCTTTTTCTCATGATCAGACAACAAAATAGAAGATTTATTATGTAATACATTCTCTTCATCAAATTCAGCAAGTATGTTATCAACTTTGTAAATATCACAAAGGGCAATCAAGACCTCTGCATCAGGTTGTCCTCTATTATTTTCCCATGCGTTGACAGTTTTGCCGCTTTTACCTATTTTTTCGCCAACCTCATCTGCCGTAAGTCCAACTGCTTCTCTTAGCCTTTTTAATGTAGCTGCTATGTATTGTCTTGACATTCTATTCACCACCTTACATATATTATACATTACAAAATAGTATATGTCAATATAAATTTCTATGTTTTTTAGAAAAAAATTGCAAAAAGGTCTTGACAATCTATGTTTTTTAGATTATAATATAACCATAATCTATAAAACGTAGATTTATTCTATCTTGAAAGGTGGGTTGTATATGATGGA
>JAGAJF010000112.1 GCA_017829005.1 Oscillospiraceae bacterium
AAATCTATGAGGCAGAAACGTATGGTTGTTTCTTTTAGCCCTGTTAAATACCTTGATTATGTGCTTTCTCTGTAGTTGATTACAAAAAGGTTACATTTTCTCCGCTGTTGGGGAGGATAAATTTTCATGCGTATAGTCTGTATCCTATGTGCTGTGGCATTGTTTGCTGTATGGGATATAAGGTTTATTATAGCAGGGCTTATCGGCGGCGTGATATGTCTCTCCGTAAAATGCGGGCTGCGGAAAAGAGACTATTTTGCAAGGGTGCTTGCCTTTCTGATAGCCGAAGCTTTTATTTTCAGCACCCCGCCCTTTCTAAGTTCAGAGTCCCTGTGGAGATATCCCATTCAGAGGGGATACATCGGGCTTTACAGCAATATCGTGGAGCCGGAAGATTTCCCCGATTTCAGACCGGATGTGGAGAGCGGTTACCGCTTTGATTATATGCCGAGCATTCTGCAGGGAACGGGGCATTACAGCGTGTGCTTTGTGACATCGCCCGAAAAAGCAAGGGAATATGCGGAGCGTTACTCACAGGCGGCGCAGTATGTCATTCCTCTTGAGGAATACGACGGAAGGTATACTGTAAGCGATACGGAGGAGATAACGGCATACATCGACAAGGAGTTCCGGGCAGAGCCGTCGGGTGCTGAAATTTACGTATGCGAGACAAATCTGAGCTTTAATCACCCTCACACCTTTGCGGTCATTGTGGACGTGGACAGAGGTATGGTTCAGCTTTCACAGGAAGGCTGAGGCAGGCTGAGCCTGCGTACGCTCGTTCTGTAGTTTGGATTTAACGATAAGCAGACGGCTCGGTAACGATAGTTCAAGGAAATTACAAAACGGAAGTTGTAAAGGGAACCTCTGAAAACCTCCTTCTCGGCAAATTTTCTATGACTTATATCATCTGCTGCGTTATCAAACCTTGTAATACATCAAGTATTACTGCGGTTTGATGCCTTGCAGCTGATATAAGTAATTAACGAAAATTTGCTCGAGTCCCGGTTTTCAGAGAATCCCTAAAGTTTATTCTTTATTATTTATTCGCTATTCTTTATTCTTTAAAAAGCAAAGGAACGAATTTTTAAAGAATAAAGAAAAAATAATAAATAATAAAGATTTAAACTTCTTACAATATATCTTTCGTACTACTTCCAATTTATCGGGCAGATAAACTTTCTAAAATCACTTTGACCAAAAATCAAAACCGCACATCATTTTCTTCTGTTCCTGTACTCCGTAGGCGACATACCCGTTGCCTTTCGAAACGCCCGTGAGAAGTACAGATTATTTTCATACCCTGCGGAACGTGCGGCGGCGGTGACGGATATGTCCGTTTCGGAAAGAAGCTTTTTCGCCTGCTCTATCCTGTATTCTATGAGATAATCCGAGGGAGCGGCGCCAAGCTCCGTTCTGAAAAGCCTGAAAAGCGTGCTTCGGGAAACAGCTGCTGCTGCGGCTATATCGTCTACCGTAATGGGCAGGGGATAGTTTGCGGCTATGTAGTCAATGGCGGCTCTCAGGCATTTGTGTCGCTCCTCGCTCCGCTTTGATGTGGGATTTTTATTTCCCGAACGTTTCACCAGAGCTGCAAGGAGACGGTAAAGCGTTCCCGTAAGCTCAAGGGCGTTATGAAGCTCTTGCCCCGGATTATCGGTTATCATCTCCATAAGCGGCAGTATATCCTCACCGCAGCCGCTCATTACGGGGCAGTCGGGGGTAAAATCCGTCCGGCTGAGAATAATTTCTGCGTCCGCTCCCGTAAAGTTCACCCAGCGGTATTCCCAGGGGTCGTCGGGGTCGGGGTAATATTCTATTTCCGTAAATGGGCGGATAAGGAATATGTCCCCGGGAAACAGAGCAAAGCTGCCGTCGGGAGTGTTGTAAAAGCCCTTCCCCGATACTACATAATGTAGTATATACTGCTCTCTTATGCCCTTACCCCATTTCTGCGCTGCACTGCACTGCTGATGTCCCGAATAGGTGACCGATAGGGACACAAATTCCGAGGACCGGGTCTTTACTGCATATTTAAAGGCTTCGCTCATTTGTCATACCGCCTTTCTTTTTATTTTCCGAGTTTTGAAATATTTTTCTTTATCTGATATGCCGTTACAAAAAATGTGATAAGCTCTGCGGCGGCAAAGGACAGCCATACACCGTTTAAGCCCCACAAAGCGGACATTATCACAGCACATAGGATTATGGAAACAAAGCCCCTGCTCACCGATACCGCAAATGCTCCCGAGGCTTCTTCAACGGCGCTCAGAAGTCCCGCTCCCGCAATGTTAAGTCCTGCGAAAACAAATCCCGGGAAATACAGCCTCAGACCCTTTTCGGCATAAGCAGCAAGGAGGAGGTCATTTTCACTGTTGAAAATCCCTGCAACGGGCTTTGTGAAAATGAAAACTGCCGAAATGAGTACAGCCGAGACCCCGAGGGCGGTAAGGGCGGCAAGCATAATGACCTTCCTGATGCCTTTGATGTCCCCGTCTCCGTAAAGTCTGCTGGCAATTGGCTGTGAGCCTTGAGCGATACCGTTATAGACCGAGACTGCCACAATTGAGCAGTTGGCGATTACTCCGTATGCCGCAACGCCTATATTTCCCGCAGCAGAAAGGATCAGACGGTTGAACACCGCGGTGGTAACGCCCGAGGATATCTCGCCCACAAATGAGGATATTCCAAGCATACAGGCGCTTGCGAGACGTTTAAGTGACGGCTTGGAAAATTTAAGCTTTACGGTGCATTTTTTTGAAGCAAAATGCTTACAGCACACAAGCACTCCGATGACAGGCGATATGGCAGTTGCAAGAGCCGCACCATCCATTCCCATTCCCAGCGGGAACATCAGAATGTAATCGGCGGCGATATTGAAAAGACTGCTTGACAGGGTAGCCGCCATTGATACGGAGGGCGCGCCGTCATTTCGCACAAAGGCGTTGCAGATGTGGTTCCAGATAAAGAAGGGGGCAAAGGACATAAATATCCTTGTATAGCCCAAGCCGACAGCGGTTATCTCGCTGTCTCCGCCCATAAACGATATCACTTTGTCGGGGAAGAAAAAGCCTACAGCCGAAAAGATAAGTCCTATGGCTGTTCCCCAGAAAAGGGCATTTGAAAAATATTTGTCCCCCTCTGCGCTTTTTCTTCCGCCGTTAACGGCAAATCGAATGGCTGAGCCTACCCCTATCATTGCTCCCACCGCAAAAATAATGCTGTATATGGGGAGAACAAGGTTCAGTGCGGCAATGCCCTTTGCTCCCACCGCAAGAGATATGAAATAGGTATCGGCAATGACATATAGAGACATTCCCACCATACCCAGAATATTCTGCGAAACATATTTTGCAAACTGTTTTTTCACATTCATTTTCCGAACCGTCTTTCCAGAGATCATTATATGCTATTATTCTACCATAAAATATCATAAAAATCAACAAGTAGGATAGCTCAGCAAAAATTAGCGCAATTTTAGAATTTTTGCTGAATTTGACAATCAGAGTTAAAAATCTATTGACAATTTTGTTAAAACGTGATATGATATAACAAAATGTAATATTGTGCCGCATAGACCCTTTTTGCAAATTTAATTTTATTTTTACATTACTGATGAGCGGAGAGATTTTTTTGGACAATATTGAAAAACGCAGACCCTTGATCGCCATTATTGTCAGCGAGGCGGACAGAAGCTTTATATGCGAGGCTCTGAACGTTATTCAGAAGGAGCTTTTTGCTGCGGATATGGACGTTGCTGTCTTTTCTACTATGCTGACAAGGTATGAAGATATTTCAATGGAAAATAAGCTGTTCGATATCGTAAACTGCGATATAATGGACGGTTTTATCGTGTTTCTTAAGGGACTGCGAGGCGACGGGGTGCAGGAATATCTTGCAGAGAAGCTTGGCAGTCTTGACAAGCCTGTCGTATATATGGATGAATATTCCCAAAGTGAAAATAATACGGTTTATGATTATGATGAAATGGCGGAAAAGGTTGTTTCTCATCTTTCAAAGGTCCACGGCGTTAAAACTGCCGCATATGTGGACGGACACGGTAATTCCGAATATTTCAGCTGTATCAGGGAAAGCTTTTTTGCCGCTATGGACAGAAACGGCATAGCAGCCGATGATGACCTTGTATTTTACGGTAAAGAACGTGAAGGCGATCTTTCGGAGATCGCGGAAATAATGATAAGCGGCGGTCTGCCCGATGCCGCATTATGCTCAAGCGACCACACGGCTGCCGCTCTTATCGGTGAGCTTTCACGCAGAAACGTGAGGATACCCGAGGATATCATAGTTTTGGGCTGCTGCAGCGGCGAGCCTTACAAGACCTCTTCGCTTAATATCTCCTCAGTGAAGAGAGACCCGAGCAAAATTGCTGCAAATGCCGCACGCAGGATGATCTCTGCTGTAAAGGGCGTGGAGTTTGTTCCATATGAGGGCGCTTCAAGCAGCTTTGTCAATGGGTTCAGCTGCGGCTGCGGCAAGATAGATATCCCCACCCTTTCCGAAGCAGCAAAGCGGGATATGATGCCCTACAGCCCCGAAGGCTTTGATTCCACCTACAACTATATGCAGGAGGAGCTTATAAGCGCTCCCACATTTGCGGATTTTTTGTGGAAGCTGGACTGGTACACTTTTTACATAAGCGGTCTGAAGGGCTTCTGGCTTTGCCTTAATGACAAAATTATGCATACGAGCGATCTATACACCGATTATACCGATGAAATGGAAATGCCCTACTTCCGTATGGAAGGTCAGGGTTCAGTCGATGAAACACGCAAATTCAGCAGGAGAGAAATGCTTCCCTTTATTTTTGAAAACAGGGACGAGCCTTCTGCCTTCATCTTTACTCCCATTCATTTCAACAATGTTAATTTCGGATATACTGTTCTTTCCTTTGGAAGAAGCGGTGAAATGTTCGACCGCGTTTTCGGCAAATGGATGAGATATGTTGCCTGTGCTCTGGAAAAGCAGCGCAGACATATAATATACTGTGATGATACATTAAATGCCCAGATACGCGACCCCCTTACGGGTCTGCTCAATATGCGCGGCTTCAAGCGAATGATGACTGAGGAGTTCAGCAGGAGCAAGGGCGGTATCCTCAGGATAATTTCTGTTGATGTGGATAATCTCAACGGGATAAACAAGGCTTACGGCTACAAGGAGGGTGACAAGGTCCTTCAGAAGGTAGGCGTTATCCTCAACAACTGTGTTGGAGAGGGCGATATCTGCGTAAGGGTAAGCGGTGACGAGTTTATTATTGCAGGTATTCTCGATGCCGAAAATCCTGCCGATGAGGTGCCCGTAAAGCTTGAAAGAAATCTGGAGGCCTACAACAGCTCCTGCTCAAATGAGTACGGCATACATATTTTCACATCAATAGTTACAGCCGAGTTCGACTCTCTGGAGCTTCTTGACAAGCTGCCATATGACGCCGCATATCAGCGTAATATGGCAAAGGATAACCAGAACAAAAAGCGGCTTCTTCACGCTCCTGCGGCGGCGGAGGAAAAGTTTGACCCCGAGGAGCGCAGCTATGTGGCAAGAATGCTCAATGACAATCTGCTCAGATATCAGTTCCAGCCCATCGTTGACGCTCATACGGGAGAGATATTTGCATATGAGGCTCTAATGCGTTCGGGGGGAGAAGTAAAAATATCTCCCGTTGCAATACTTAATCATGCGGCGGCTCTGGGAAGGCTTTCCGATGTGGAGCGGCTTACCCTTACAAACACTTTTGATTTCCTTTATAATAATCCCGATAAGTTTAAGGATAAAATGCTATTTGTAAACTGTATACCGTCCTGCATTCTGTCCGACGAGGATTTTGATGAGCTTTATTCCAAATACGGCAGTGTTATGGACAAGATAGTTATTGAGTTTACCGAGCAGACCGAAGCAAACCCCGAGCAGCTAAAAATGATCGTTGACAGAAGCCGCCGAATGAATTTCAAGGTCGCCATCGACGATTACGGAACGGGCTATTCAAACATCAGCAATCTGCTCACATTTATGCCGCACTGCGTTAAGATAGACCGAAGTCTCATTATGAATATCCAGTCGGACAAGCGCAAGCAGCACTTTACCAGAAATATCATCGAATATGGTCATGACAATAATTTCAAGGTGCTGGCAGAGGGCGTTGAGACCTTCGAGGAGATGACGGCGGTCATTGCTATGGGCGTGGATCTCATTCAGGGATATTATACCGCAAGACCCTCCTTTGAGCTGGCAGAAGCCATCGCTCCCGAGGTGTCCCGGGAGATAGCCGGAATATACAGCCGAAGCAGCGATATGATCTCGCATAAGACCTATTTTACCTGTGATGAAACCGAAAATGAGCTGAAATCTCTTGACCTTGAAAGCTATACGGATGTTTTTATCAGCAGCGGAGTATATACTCTGCACGGAGGCAATAATTATACCTCTGAGCTTGTGATAACCGTCAAGGACGGAATAAAATGTACTCTTAACCTTGACAATGTAAATCTCAGAAACGAGATGGGCGACCCCTGCATAAAGCTTGGAAATGGTTCCTCGCTGACGCTGAATATCATAGGTGATGTAAGTATTTACGGCTCGATACTCGTTCCCGAGACGGCCGACCTGAAGATCATAGGCGACGGTACTTTTTCGATAATTCAGAAATCGGAAAGAAAATTCGCTATCGGAAACGACCTGAGCCATTCCTACGGAAATATCGGAATTTATCTTGACAACCGATTTGATATTAAAGTCGGAGCAGAGCAGTGCGTTGCCGTCGGAGGCGGAACAAACAACAGCAATTCGCTTATCGATATCCGTGTCAAGGAAATGTTACTCGATGTAAGCGGTAAGCAGGTCCTTGGAATAGGAAGCTTTTATTCACTCTGTAATGTGAAGGTCTGCAGCTCACTTCTCTCTGTTCGCCTTCTGAGTGCTTCGGGAATTGCTGTAGGCGGCTATGGCAGAGGAATTAACTTATCAATATCCAATTCATCTGTTGATATCAAGGCTGAGGGGCAGAATGTTTCGGGAATTTATTCCGCTTATGCCGATGACGGAAGCATTATGATCTCAGACAGCGATATGAAAATGAAATTTAACGGTGAACATATTCACGCTGTGGGATTTGGAAACGGTTTCGGAAAAATAGCCGCTGAAAACAGCTCCTGCGATATAAGGATAGAGGGCAGCAGCTGCTTTGCAATCGGAAGCGAAGACCGAAACGCCGAGATAGAAATGAATAAATGTAAAGGCTCCGTTTATATCTGCTCCTCCGACCCACATATGCTTTCTGCCGAAGAGGATAAGGTGGTTATTAAAGACTGTAATTTTTCACGCTATGAGGGCGCATAATAATGCAGCTGCCGCATAAAAATGCGGCAGCGCTTTTTTTATCTTGCTTTTATATCGTGACCGCCCTTGTTCATCAGGGCGGACACCACACGCTTTGCATCGGAGGGGCGGCAGATAATGTCCACCGCCGCAGAAACGCTTTCTGAGCTTTCGCTATCCGCTGAAATGATACCCGAAACGGGAGTAAGAGGCTGGAATGTACCCGTATTCAGATTTGTAAAAAATCCCATAGGCGCAAATTCGCCGTCACGATGGACTTTTTTTCTCCTCTCGGAGAGGGAAACGTCAAAAACTCCCTCTCCGAGATTTCGTACCGATGAAGCGGCAAATTCTGCGCTGTCAACCGAATCAAACTGTGCCGTAATTCTCATAACTATCGTGTTCCTTTCAAAAATTCTTTCCGAAAATAAGTTTGCCCGAGACATGGCGAAATAATCGCGCATAGAGAATACTTGTTAAAATAAACAAAAATTATCCGCAAATTTATGTGCAATTCCTTTTTTTTAGATTTATTCGCAAATTAAACGAAAAAAAGTTGCACAAAGCAGGGGAAATGTGGTATAATAAAAATTACTAATGTGATTTTGCAAAAAGGAGGCAGCCTATGGATATCCGTGTGGGAGACGTGCTTACAATGAAGAAAAATCACCCCTGCGGCTCAAAGCAGATGACCGTACTGCGGTCGGGAATGGATTTCAAGCTCAGATGTACAGGCTGCGGCAGGGAATTTATGGTCCCCAGAAGCAAAATTGAAAAAAACATCAAGGCTGTGAGCCGAGACGAGGAGTAACCGATGTTTGAGAAACTGAAACTTACAGAGGACAGATTTGAGGAAATAAGCGAAAAACTCAGCAGTCCCGAAATAATAAGCGACAATGAGCTTTACGCAAAGCTGATGAAGGAATATAAATCCCTTACTCCCATTGTTGAGAAATACCGTGAATACATCGCCGCCGTAAACGACCGTGACGAGGCAAAGGAGATTCTTGAGGAAAGCGGCATTGACAAGGAAATGAAGGAGCTTGCCAGAGCGGAGCTTGATGAAGCCGAGGAGCGCATCGCTGCAGTTTCCGAGGAGCTGAAAATACTCCTTATCCCCAAGGACCCAAACGATGACAAGAACGTTATCATTGAGATACGCGGCGGCGCAGGCGGCGACGAGGCATCGCTGTTTGCAAATTCCCTTTTCAGAATGTATTCGATGTACGGCGAAGCACGCAGGTGGAAGATAGATATCCTTAATGCCAATCCTACTGAGCTTGGCGGCTTTAAGGAAATATCCTTCAGCATTGAGGGTGAGGGCGCATATTCGAGACTTAAATACGAAAGCGGCGTTCACCGTGTCCAGCGAGTTCCCGAGACCGAGTCTCAGGGACGAATACACACCTCTACCGTTACCGTTGCGGTGCTTCCCGAGGCGGACGAGGTGGAGCTTGAAATAAATCCTGCGGACATAAAGACCGATGTGTTTAGAGCTTCGGGAGCAGGCGGTCAGCATATCAACAAGACCGAATCGGCTGTGAGACTTACCCATATCCCCACAGGTCTTGTGGTTGAGTGTCAGGACGAGCGAAGCCAGTATAAAAACAAGGACAAGGCAATGAAAATTCTCCGCAGCCGCCTTTTCGACAAGCTCACCCAAGAGCAGAATGACAAAATAGCTTCGGACAGGCGTTCACAGGTGGGAACGGGCAGCCGTTCCGAGAGAATACGCACCTATAATTTCCCCGAGGGACGTGTTACCGACCACAGGATAGGACTTACCATCTACAGGCTTGAGCATATCCTTAACGGCAATATGGACGAGATAATAGACGCTCTCGCAACGGCAGATCAGGCTGCAAAGCTTTCCGCACAGGGCGATGAGTAACATTAAGGAACATCAGACTATGACTTACGATACACAAATGCTTTCATCCTCCGAGGAGGATATAGAAAAGGCGGCGGCTCTTCTGCGTGAGGGCAAAGTTGTTGGTATCCCCACCGAAACGGTTTACGGGCTTGCCGCCGACGCACTTAACAGCACCGCTGTTTCCAAAATTTTCAAAGCAAAGGGCAGACCCCAGGATAATCCGCTTATCGTACATATCGGAGAGCTTTCGGACATATATAAATATGTGACCGAAGTGCCCGAAAATGCAGATAAGCTTGCAAAGGCATTCTGGCCGGGACCTCTTACTATGGTGCTACCCAAACGGGATATCATTCCCATGACCACAAGCGGCGGACTTGATACGGTGGGAATACGTTTCCCCGTTCACCCCGTTGCACGGGAGATAATACGCAGAAGCGGCACAGCTCTTGCGGCTCCCTCCGCAAATCTTTCGGGAAGCCCCAGTCCCACCACGGCAATGCACGTTTACAATGATATGAACGGCAGGATTCCCGCCATCGTTGACGGAGGAGACTGCGCTGTAGGAGTTGAGTCAACGGTAGTTTCCTTTGATAAGGACGGCAGGGTAAGACTTCTCCGCCCGGGATTTGTTTCCCTTGAGGATATAAAGGGCGTTGTGGGGGAGGATAATGCTGTGTGCGCCAAGGGCGTTACCGAGAAAATTTCCGACGGTGAAAAGGTACTTTCCCCCGGAATGAAGTACAAGCATTATGCTCCCAAGGCAAATGTGACTATCCTCTGCGGCACAATTGAGCAGTTTACAAAGTACGTTTCTGCTCATAATGATGATAGGGTCTGTTCTATGATATTCGATTCGGACGCAAATGGTTTCCCGTTTAAGTACATCACCTACGGCGACACCTCCGAGGAGCAGGCAAGGAAGCTGTTTTCGGTTCTCCGAAGCCTTGATGAAATGGGAACAGAGCAGGTGTATGCAAGATGTCCCCGTCAGACGGGAGTGGGTCTTGCAGTCTATAACAGGCTGCTCAGAGCCGCAGGATTTGAGGTGGTGAACCTTTGAACGGCACACGAGCAAGGGTGACAGGCCTCACAGGGCAGAGCGGCGCAGGAAAGACCACAGTAAGCCGTGTATTTGCCAAAAGCGGCTTTGCTGTCATTGACGCAGACATCATCTCACGAGAAGTCACCGAAAAGGGACAGCCCTGCTTAAAGGAGCTTGCAGAAGTCTTCGGGGAGGATATCATAAACGATGATGGCACCCTTAACAGAAAGGGTCTGGGGAGCATAGTTTTCTCCGACAGGGAGAAGCTCAGGCAGCTAAACGGCATCATCTATCCCTACATAATCTATAGGATAATCAGCCGTATAGACGAGCTTTCCGAGCAGGGTGAGAGACTTATTCTCCTTGACGCACCCACTCTCTTTGAGGCGAATGCGGACGATCTATGTGACCTTATCATAAGCGTCACCGCAGACGAGGACATAAGGCTCAGACGGATAATCGCCCGTGACAATATTACCCCCGAAGCGGCAAAAAGGCGGTTTGAGTCCCAGTATTCCGAGCATTTTTTTGTAAACCATTCGGATTTTGTAATAAAAAACAATAAAACTCCCGACGTCCTTGCCGCAAAGGCGGAGGAGGTCGCAGGCAAGATCAAGGAGTATTACAATGCCAAAGCAAACGGATAAAACTCTCCGCAGGAAAAGGGAAAGAAACCCCGTTCTGCCGCTTCTGCTGATAATTCTGCTGGGAATGGGGATATATAAGCTTCCGGACCTGTGCAGAGCCTATATTTATCCCCGTAAGTACAGCGAATATGTGGAGAAATATTCCTCAAAATACGATATGGACAGCAATTTTATCTATGCAGTCATAAAGACCGAGAGCAATTTTGACCCTTCCGCCGAGTCGGACGTGGGCGCAAGGGGTCTTATGCAGCTTATGGAGGACGCATACGACTGGGTAGGCTACCGTATGAAGGATGGTCGGGAGATAGATTATGACCATATGTTTGTCCCCGAATATAATATCGAGTACGGCACATATCTGCTTATGCTCCTATACGATGAGTACGGCGACTATGAGACCGCTCTTGCCGCCTATCATTCGGGAAGGGGAAATGTAAACAAGTGGCTGGAGGACAGCGAACTCAGCTCCGACGGAAAAACACTTGATGATATCCCCTCATCTGCCACAAAGCATTATGTAAATAAGGTTATGAACGCATATTCCGCATATAATAACCTGTATAAATAATCGAAAGGAAGTATTTAAAATGGAAAAGGAAAAATCAGCTGCAAAGCTTTTGCAGGAAAAGCTCTGCGTACAGAGAAAGAACGGTGTTCTCAGAACTTCCGAGGAGGATATGAAGCTCTGCGATGAATACTGCGAAAACTACAAGAGCTTTATGGACACCGCAAAGATAGAGCGTGAAGCTGTGGAATTTGCGGAAGCAGCCGCTGTCAAGGCAGGCTATAAGCCCTTTGAAAAAAATATGTCTCTTAAAGCGGGAGATAAGGTATACTATGTAAACCGCAAGAAGGCAGTTATCCTCGCATATATAGGCAAGGAGCCTGTTTCCGAGGGCGTTCATATCGCAGCGGCTCATATTGATTCCCCACGTCTCGACCTCAAGCAGAACCCTCTTTACGAAAATGACGAAACTGCCTATTTCAAGACTCATTACTACGGCGGTATCAAGAAATATCAGTGGGGAACCATTCCTCTTGCCCTCCACGGCGTTATCGTCAAGGCGGACGGAACTTCCGTAAGAGTAAGCATAGGCGAGGACGAGAGCGACCCTGTTTTCTGCGTTACCGACCTTCTTCCTCATCTTGCCCAGGAGCAGATGAAGCGCAGCGCAGGGGAGATACTCAAAGGCGAGGAGCTTAACATTCTCATCGGTTCCCGTCCCTTCAGAGACGATGATGTGAGCGAAAAGGTAAAGCTCAACATTATGTCCCTGCTTAATGAAAAATACGGCATTACCGAGTCGGACTTCGTTTCCGCCGAGCTTGAATCCGTTCCTGCTCTCAAAGCAAGGGATATCGGCTTTGACAGAAGTATGATAGGCGCATACGGTCACGATGACAAGGTATGTGCATACACCGCCCTTACCGCCCTTCTTGACTGCAAGGAAATACCTCAGAAAACCGCAGTTGTTGTCCTCACCGACAAGGAGGAAACAGGCTCCGACGGAAATACGGGACTTCGTTCCTCGTATCTCAAGTATTTTATCCACGATCTTGCAGAGTGCTTCGGAATGGACGGCAGAACGGTCCTCAGCCGTTCCGAGTGCCTTTCCGCAGATGTAAACGCTGCATTCGACCCTACCTTCCCCGATGTTGTTGAGCGCAGAAATGCCGCATTTATAAACTATGGCGTTGTGGTCACAAAGTTTACGGGCTCAAGAGGAAAGTCGGGAACTTCGGACGCTTCCGCCGAGTTTGTGGGCAGAGTGAGAAAGCTTATGGACGACAATAACGTGGTATGGCAGACAGGCGAGCTTGGCAAGGTAGACCTGGGTGGCGGCGGAACGGTTGCGGCATATATCGCAAATCTGAACGTTGACACCATTGACGTGGGCGTCCCCGTGCTCTGTATGCACGCACCCTACGAGATAGTTTCAAAGCTGGACGTTTATATGACCTATAAGGCATTTGTAAGCTTCCTTTCCGAATAAATTATGAATTTGCTTCTGCGGGGGATTTTTCCTTCGCAGAATTTTTTTCTATTGACATTATGTAAAACAGAGGTTATAATTAAATTGAATAATTGTGTAAGCGGCATAAAAACTGAGTCAAAAAAGCATACATATGAAGAAGATAAGAAATGCAATAAATTTGTCGGTATACATATTCTTGCTTCTTGCCTCTTGCTTCTTACAAAATATATTCCAATCGTATCAAATCGGGATAGAATAATAAAATATATGTCAGAGAAGGTAACATTCTAAATGGATATTGGAATAGATTTAGGCACCGCAAATATTATGATAAGTATGGAAAACAAGGGCGTTGTTTTCTATGAGCCTGCGGTGGTGGCGTTCAAC
>JAGAJF010000011.1 GCA_017829005.1 Oscillospiraceae bacterium
AACTCTTACCGATGAAGGAGGAAACTCAGATGTATGAGGTTATGATAGTAGAAGATGATCCTATGGTTGCAATGATAAATAAACAATATGTAACGGAGAATAAGCATTTCCACGTTTTATGCGTTTGCCGTGACGGTGACAGAGCATTAAAAATGCTGCGTGAAAACACTGTTCACCTTGTTATCCTCGATGTATATATGCCCAAAATAAACGGACTTGAGCTTCTGAGAAAAATCAGAGAAATAAATCTTCCTGTGTCTGTAATAATGGTAACAGCTGCAAATGACAGTGCTGCCATTGAAGAAGCAATGCGTCTTGGAATTGTGGATTATCTTGTAAAGCCCTTTTCAAGCGCAAGATTTCAGCGTGCTCTTGAAACATTTTTAAACAGGCAGGACGCTTTTCACGATCTGTCGTCATTCAGTCAGCAGCATATTGATGCTATTATGAACCGAAGTTCATCGGGAACGTCCGAGCAGCTCCCCAAAGGAATACAGGATCAGACTCTTGAAACCATAAAAAGCTTTCTTGAACAAAGTCCCGATACCGATTTTACAAGTGAAGAAATTGCGGACAAGGTTGGGCTGTCCCGGGTAACAGTCCGACGATATGTAAACTTCCTGCTTGAAAAAGGCGTTATTGTCGGAAATATGAACTATGAAACAGGGGGCAGACCTTGTATGCTTTACAGATTAAATAAATCTGAATAAGCATTTTATGTCTTGTACTTCAAAAGCCTTGACAATCGGTTACAATACCCTAACAAAGCACGTTATCCAAATCTGATTTCAGACGGAGTAACTCCATAGTATTCTCTGATTTTTCTGCTCATGTCGCTCCGGTTGCAAAATCCTGTGCTTTCGGCAATATCGGACAGCTTCATGGCGGTATATCGTATAAGCTCATAAGCTCTTGTGCAGCGTGTGTGGGTAAGATATTCACGGGGTGATATTCCCGTTTCCGCCTTGAATGCGTGAGAAAGATAACCCTCGCTGATAAAATTATCGGCGGCAATATCCTCAATTTTTATGCTGTCCGCATAATTTTGCTCAATATACGTCCTGACCTTTTCCGAAAGAATTTTTCCCGAACGCTTAGCAGTTTTTTCATTCTGTGCTCTGCAAACATGGAAAAATTCCGACACGATATCAAGTGCCGCACTCAGCTCCGAGTAAATATTTCCGCCATACGAAAATATATCAGCCATTTTTTCAAAGCCCGACTGAAGTTCGGGCTTGTTTTTTATCATGATGATCCTGCCTTTGCTTGTATCTGTAAGCATTGAAAAAAGATCGGGACGGGTAAGCTGATTTTTCAGCTCCCACGGGTTTATTATTGTAATAAATCGCTTATACTCTATATCCTTTTCTACAGTTACATCATGAAGCTGTCTGCTTTTATAATCGCAGAATATCCGTCGTAAAGAACGGATATAATATCTCCCGTTACAATATTCACTTTGCCGCCTCTAACGGGCGGCAAGGTGCAAGGATTTTGGCTAAATCGCCAAAATCCTTGCACCCAACAACTGAAAAAGCGCTCTCAAGCAAACGCTGCGTTTCTGGATTTTACGCAGATTTTTTGTCTATTAGCATAAGAATCGGTATAAGTGTGCAATGTTTTTGTGAAAATGCACAAATAGAGATAAAGGGAACTATATGATCATACAAAGTTTGCGGATTTTGAATGTTTTTGACTGAAAACTATTGATTTTTTACTTTGCATATGTTATTATCATATCAGAAACAGTCATAAACAATCATAATCATTCAAAATAAATCGTAAAGAAGGTGATAATTTGCTTACTGAGGAAAGACATTCCATAATATTGGAACAGGTAAAGCAAAATAAAAGTGTAACGCTCACAGAGCTGTGTGAATTGCTTGGAGCGTCCGAATCAACAATACGCCGTGACCTGACTGCGCTTGATGAAAGAGGTTTGATAAAAAAGGTGCATGGCGGTGCGATCTCCACGGACGACCGCTCACTCAACTTAGTCGAGCACGATGTGGAGTCGAAATCCAAGCTTTTTACAGAGGAAAAAATTGCTATTGCACGGTATGCCGCATCATTGGTGGACGATGGCGATTTTGTCTATATCGACGCAGGAACTACCACCGAAAAAATGATAGATTTCCTGCCCGACAAGAAAGTGACATTTGTTACAAACGCCTTTGTTCATGCAAAAAAACTGGCGCAGAGGGGATTTAAAGTGTATATCCCTGCCGGAGAAATAAAGGTGACTACCGAGGCGATAGTAGGTGCTGAATGTGTCAGCAGTTTGCAGGGCTACAACTTTACCAAAAGCTTTATCGGAGCTAACGGCATTTCTCTTTCGGCGGGCATAACTACTCCCGATCGCAATGAGGCAAGTGTTAAATCTGCGGCAGTGCAGAATAGTAAAACAATTTACGTTCTTGCAGATCATTCCAAATTCAATCAAATTGCGTCAATAACGTTCGCACAGCTCGGACGGGTAAAAATAATTACCGACAAGCTGCAGGACAAAAAATTCCATACTAAGGCTAATATTAAGGAGGTAATGTGACATTGTATATACAGTAACCTTTAACCCTGCTATTGACTATGTTGTTCATACGAGGGAAATGAAGCTCGGTGCTACAAACCGCTCCGAAAGAGAAGAAATGTATTTCGGCGGCAAGGGCATTAACGTTTCTATCGTTTTAAGAGAGCTTGGCATAGCTTCAAAGGCGCTCGGCTTCATGGCAGGCTTCACGGGTGAAGCGATAGAAAAGGGTCTTGCAGATATGGGGATAGATAAGACGCTGTGACCTTTCCAAGAAATAATATCGTAAAACCGGTGGTTTAGTATAACTGTCGGTTTTGCTGTAAGGATATGATAATATGGATAATAAATATCTGAATCTGCTTTCGCAGAAATTCCCTACGATTGACAGCGTGATAAGTGAAATAGTTAATCTGTCCGCAATACGAAGTCTGCCGAAAGGTACGGAATATTTTTTCAGCGATATACATGGCGAGTATGAAGCGTTCCTTCATATGCTTAAAAGTGCTTCCGGAATGATCAAGATAAAGATCGATAAAACTCTGGGAAAGACGGTATCCTCTGCAGAGCGTGAAGCACTGGCACATCTTATTTACTATCCGTACAAGGAGATAAAGAAGCTTGGCAGACAGGGCGAATTGACGGACGAATGGCGCAAGCTGACTATTTATCGGCTTATTCTTGTATGCGAGGCTGTGTCGGCAAAATATACCCGTTCCCGTGTGAGAAAGCGTACACCAAAGGATCTGGTCTATATTCTTGATGAACTGTTGAATGTTACCGATGATGTTGTCAAGGAATATTATTATGACGAGATAATTTCCACCATACTTGACACGGGATTTGCAGACCGATTTATTTGCTCTGTATGTGAGCTGATACAGTCCCTTGCTATTGATAACCTGCATATTATCGGAGATATTTATGACAGAGGTCCCAGAGCCGATATAATCATGGACGAGCTTATGAAAATACATAACGTGGATATACAATGGGGAAACCATGATATTTCATGGATGGGGGCTGCTTCGGGAAACTTAGCACTTATTGCCAATGTTATACGCATTTCTATGCGGTATAACAATTTCGATGTGCTTGAGGATGGATACGGTCTTAATCTCAGAGCACTTGCGGTATTTGCAGCCGAAACGTACAAAAACGATGACTGCACCCTGTTTTCGCCCCAGACCCTTGACGATAACATTTATGATCCTGTTGATACGGATTTAGCTGCAAAAATGCACAAGGCAATAACTATCATTCAGCTGAAGCTTGAGAGTCAGCTTATCAAACGTCACCCTGAATGGAATATGAACGATCGTGATATTTTCAGCAGGGTGGATTTTGATAATGGAATGGTGGAACTTGGCGGCAGAAAATATGAGCTGCTTGATAAGATTTTTCCGACTGTATGCCGCAATGATCCGACGGTGCTGACAAATGAGGAGAAGGAGCTTATGACAGTGCTTGCCAACTCATTTATGCACAGCGAGCGTCTTAATTCACATATGCGTTTTATATATTCAAAAGGCTCTATGTACAAGACAATAAACGGTAATCTGCTGTTTCACGGCTGCATCCCTCTTGATGATAACGGACAACTGCAAAGTGTTAATATTGCCGGCGGGAAGTATTCGGGAAAGGATATGCTTGACAAGCTGGACGAGATCGCCAACAAGGCATATTTCATGCAGGCAGGCAAGGAAAAGGACTACGCTGCGGATTATCTTTGGTATCTTTGGTGCGGTTCCTGCTCTCCGCTGTATGGCAAGGACAAAATGGCGTTTTTTGAACGTTATTTTCTCGATGACAAGGAGCTGCAGAAGGAGAATTACAACGCCTACTATCATTTTTCCGAACAGTCGGAGGTCTGCGGACATATCCTTGAAATGTTCGGTCTTGATCCTGAGCGGGGACACATTATCAACGGTCATGTGCCTGTTAAGATAAAGAACGGGGAAAGCCCTGTTAAGGCAAAGGGCAGGCTGTTTGTCATAGACGGCGGTATTTCCAAGGCATATCAAAAGGCAACGGGCATTGCGGGATACACTTTGATATACGATTCGCACAGTCTGAACCTTGCGGAGCATAAGCCGTTTATTGCCGACGAAAGCGAACATACGCCGGAGATACATTTGGTTGAAAAGCTTGAACGACGTGCAAATATTTCCGACACTGATAATGGTATTGAGCTTTTAGATCAGATAAATGACTTGCGTGAGCTGCTGACAGCCTATCGTTCGGGCGAGATTAAGGAATGCGGAAGATAGACATTAGGTCTATATGGAAAGGAGAATTTGAACCGGGTTGTGATAGGCTGCGGAAGTATTGCAAATGAAATGGCACATTGTCTTGAGAAAATGAGCAGAACGCTTTATTCCGTTGCCAACAGGACGCATGAAAAAGCTGTTGATTTTGTAAAAAAAGTATAAAGTAGCCAAAGTCTATGATGACATTGACGATGTATTCACTGACCCCGATGTGGACATCATCTATGCCGGAACGATGACTTATGTGATAGTATTCAACAGTTATTCCTAATGATATCTTCGCAGAGACGATGCAGCCCAAGGCTGCAAAATGTCCTAAAAAAATAAAGGTTCAGATTAGTTTAAATCTCCTTGGAAACCGGAGAAGTGCCGGATCCCGAGGAGATTTCGCATAGGGCAATGTGTAACTGCCTCGTGAACAATTGATGTGTTTCAAGGTAATACCCGTTTTTACGGATATCCGGTTGGTGCTTTTTTATTCTTTACATTACAAATTCGAATAAGAAAAAATCTGTCCAACCCACATTATCTGCATACCAGCGCTGCTGTCCTCTTTTCTCAAATCCTAATGAATTATAAAGATGATGTGCAGGAGTATTGCAGGAAAGTGCATCTAATCTTACAGCCTTTTTGCCCATTTTTTTGCTCATCTCAATAACATGACCCATTGTTTTCCGTGCAATACCCTGCTTTTGCAGCTGTGGGTCAACGCAAAGGATATGTACCACAGACACTTCATTATCAGCTGCCGTAACAGACCATTTGGTATTATGGTAATCCTCTCCTTGAAATGGCGTAACAGTCACAGCGGAAATTATCGTACCGTCTTTTTCGCAGAAGTACATAGTGTTCTCGTTAATGTACCTCATTATCATTTCATCTGTGGGGTGCTGACCATATACCCACTTGGCATAGATTTCTATATTTTCCGTGTGAAGTATCACATTACGGTAAAACTCTGTCAGCCTGTCGAAGTCATTTTCTGTTGCTTTTTTCAGTTCCATTATGTTCACCTCAGTCTCAATTTTTATGTTTTTTTGCATAATCTATCAGTGGAACGATATTTGCCTTATCCGTAAAATCCACAGGCACATCATAAGCTGCAAGCAGTCCCAGATCTTCCTCTGTAGGATTTTTTATGTTCTGAACGTGTTTTTTCAGCATTAACATAAGCAGTTTATCTCCCTTGCCCAGCTTGCTGAAATCAAAGCCTCCGCGGAGAAAGAAATGTCCTATGGTTTTCTGCTGTTCTGTCGAAAGCATCTTGTTCCAGAATGGTAAAATGTCCTTGTCTGTTCCGGGATTTGCTCCTACTGCAAACAGGATGAGCTTTTTGCCCGACAGCTTGTCAAGATTTTTCAAAATAAGTCTTGCACCGTTTATTGTTCCTGCATACATACCGCCGCCGCAGATTATCATATCATAGCCTATAATGTCGGAAAGCTCCGCATTTTCTTTAATGTCACAGCCAAGTTCTTCGGCTATCCATTCAGCATATTTTTTTGTATAACCTGTTTTGGATCTGTATACAACTATTGTTTTCATAGTGGCACCTCCTACATAGCTAACGTAAGTTTTTTTGTATTATAACCGATTATATTTCGAATGTCAAGGGGAAAGTATAAAGACAATTACGGATTTGTTCCCAAATATTATTATTGATAAGAGTGAGTGGAAATGGGAAAAATGTTAGTTTGCTTATGTGCCTAAACTCATTCTGATAGCTTTACAAAAACTCTCCTTGAATAAAGTGAGACAGCAAGCGCCAATACCGCCGAGCCTATCATTACTGCATAAGGCATATGGGCTAAAACGTCAAACAGCAAACCGTAAACCGCTTGACCTATAGGATGTGAACAGCCCGATACAGCCATTATTGCTGCCATAATTTTCCCCAGCAGCTGCGGCGGAGTCTGCTGCTGAACAACAGTAAGCATTGCAACGCTGAACATTGCCCCTGCACACATTGCTCCGAAGCACATTATCGTAATTACTGCAAATGACACGCTGTGGGGTATGCCGTCAAAAAGTGATATTCCCATAAAAAGTGCAGCAAGTGAGCAGATAGTTAGCGGAATGTGGCTGTCCTTCAGCTTTAGCTTCTGTGCAAAAGCTCCCGCAAGTATTCCGCCTGCCAGTCCGCCAAGACCCATTGCTCCCTGTGCGATACCGAGAGCGGTGTCGGACATTCCAAGAAACTGCACTACCATAACAGGGATCCCCACCACCATTGCCGACGAAAGCACCAGATTAAACAGTGCAAGCAATACAACCACCTCAATAAAAATGGGCTTTTCATTTTTAACAAATTCAAAGCTTTCCCGCAGATCCCCCGAAACTGTCTTGAATACGCCCATATTTTCCGAGGGCTTTAAGTAAGGGATATGAATGAATATCTCCATTATAGCAGAAACAGCAAAGCATATTACGCTGACAAACAGCACGGGCTTTATCCCGAAGGAACCGTACAAAACACCGCCGATAACGGGTCCCAGCAGGCTTGAAAGCGTGCTGACCATATTTATGGCAGCATTTCCCTTTATGAGATCATCTCCTTCTGTAAGCAGCGGGATACTCGCCTGTACCGACGGCTGATATGCTCCCGATATGCCGTAAAGTATCATTAGTATAGCTGTCATCAGAGGAACTAAGGGCAGCTTTCCCAGAAGTATTCCGAAAATAATTATGAGCGTTGCCGTGCAAAAATCCAGTGTGACCATAATATTCCGCTTGTTTACCCTGTCGGCAATAACACCGCCGAACAGCGAAAAAATAACCATGGGAATAAATGAGCAGGCGGTGACAGCACCGAATAATGACGAGGAATTTGTTTCCCTTAGCAGGTAAAGCGGCAGCGCAAAACGAAGCACCGCATTGCCGAAAAGTGATATTATCTGTCCGATTATTACCAGCGTCAGATCCTTTGTGAATAGCTTTTTCTTATCCATAATTATCCTCCTGAATTATAATACCGACCGTCGGTATGTATATTCTGCTAAATTATGCTGTTAAGCAAATGATAAGCATTTACCTAACAGCTTTTTTATTGATTGCTCTGATTATTTAAAATGGCATCGCTGTAATCAACATACGCCCGGATAACGTCATCATCGAAGAAATCCAGCCCCATAGCTCGAGTAATGCTCCGAAAGACCTCACATCGCCGCCTTGTATCTTCCTTGCTCACGGGACGGACAGCGGGGTTCAGCCAGACATCGGACAATATCATTATCGCTTCGGCAAGCTGATCGGGATTTTCGGCTTTTATGGAGCCGTCGGCAATGCCTTCCCTGATTATGGGCGCAATGAAATTAGGCGCAACATTGTCAAACTGCATTCTGATATGAATAGCCAGAAGCCGTGGATTATCCAGCAGACAGGGGATAATTTCCGCAATTCGCTCCTGATTGGGGTGGAGCATTGACGAACGAAAGGTCTGCCGAAGCTTCTCCAGCCCATTCAGGCTTTTATCGTCACGGACAGCAGCCAGCCTTTCGGAATTTTCCGCACCGATACGCTGACATATCTTATCGAAAATATCTTCCTTCGATGTGAAATGATGATATATCGCACCCTTTGACAGCTTGGTTTCGTCGATTATATCCTGCAAAGAAGTCCTGTCGAAGCCCTTTTCCATAAACAGCCTTGCCGCGGTGTTCAGAATAAGATTTACAGTTTCCTCGGGATATTTATTGCGTGCCATTTGCTCACCTCTTTACATACCAACGGTCTGTATGCATTATAGCACAGCAATCCGGATTTGTCAAGAGGAATTTTTTATTTATTCGCATTCTTTACTTCAAAGATAATAAAGATAATAAAGGGACTGTCTTGAAATATTTTTCTTGACAAAAAGGCTATGGAGTGGTATAATACAAGAAAACGTTCGTTAGCTTTGGCGCAGCATCAGATACTAAGGCAAAACAATACGATCAATTGTGCAGAAATGCTGCATTATAAATCGTAATCCGGGGTGATGGAGCAATGAAAAATATTATTACAATACAACACACCCAATCAGTTCACCATACTAATGGAATGGTGGGTTCATGGACAGATTGGGAACTGACAGAGTTAGGCGTAAATCAGGCGAAAAGAATAGGGGAAAGGTTAAAAGCTGAATTAGAGGGAAGAGAATTTGTAATATATTCCTCAGATTTGTTGCGTGCAAAACAAACTGCAGAGATCGTTGGAGATTTTCCGGGATCGTCACCAATTTTACGAACTGAATTAAGAGAGAGAAATCTTGGGAAATGTTGTGGGAAATCGGTTCAATGGCTTCGTGAAAATGCTGAACAACAAGAAAAATCTATTGATGACAGATTTTTCTACGATGCCGAAAGCCGAAGAGATGAATGGAGCAGGTTAATTTTAGATGATGAAGCTGCTCCTGTTTTGGTATATCACGGGCTTAACGGTGTATATATCAAAGAGTGTAAAAAGTGGATACGTCTTGACGCAAGAGGGAATAAAGAGGGCGTTAATGCACAGTTTTCATTAGATAACGAACAGCTTGCTTTTTCCATTCGTCCCGAAAAGGGTGAAGAAGATCGTTTCATAGTCTATCCATGTCCCGATAAAAAAGTATTGGAGAAACTGCGAAAGAACAAAACAAGAACCGAACTTTTTGATGATTTGCCCACCGAGTTGGGGTATAATGCCTAAACACAACCTGTAATTTGGAGAAATGTTTACTATTATCCTTGCAATTTGTATTTGGTTAGGAGCAGACAAAAAATCCATATCAAAAACTATATGACAGCCTGCATTTCGGGAGGTATATTACGATGAAAATACAATTAAAGAAGATGACAACAAGCCTCAGGATATTTTCTTGACAAAAGAGTACGGGAGTGGTATAATAACAGAAAACGTACGTTAGCTTGTGTGAGGAGAATTGTTTTATGGATAAAAAACCAACCAAAGATAAAATTCTGGATTCGGCATTGACACTCTTTGCCGCAAAGGGATATGACGGCGTGGGAGTTGACCGTATTGCTGAAAATGCAGGGATAAAAGGTCCGTCCCTTTATAAGCATTTTAAGGGCAAGGAGGATATACTTAATGCGCTTATCGAAAAGGTGGAGTGGTATTATGAAGCGAATTTCGGTTCGGTGAATGACCCTGGGCAAACTCCGTCATCAATGGACGAGCTGATAACTCTGTCACTTAAAAGAATAGAATTTACACTCCATGACCCTATGATAAAAAAAGTCAGAAGAATGCTTACTATGGAGCAATTTAGAAATCGTCAGATCGCAGCGCTTGCCACGAAATACAATATTGACTGCGTACAGGAGATATATCAGAACATATTCCGCACAATGATGGATAACGGTACAATGAGAAAGACTGACCCGACATTGCTCTCCATGTCATTTGCGGCACCTGTGTCGCTGCTTATCCAGATGTGCGACAGAGAGCCTGAACGGGAGCAGGAGGCTATGGAGCGTATAAAAGAATTTTTTCGCTTTTTCGCGGAGGAATACAAGTGTTAATGCAATGTAAAGGACGAGATCAGTATGAATATATCTATACGTGAATGGAAGTACACCGACGCTGCAGATCTGGCAGCAGCACTTTCAAACAGGAAGATCCTGGATAACCTGAGGGACGGTTTGCCCTATCCGTATACAGAAAAGAATGCGGAAGAATATATAAGCTTTATACTGAACTCCGACCCGAATGATACATTCGCCTTTGCTATTGAAGTTGACGGCAAGGCTGTGGGAAGTATCGGCGCATTTAGGCAAGGAAATATACACTTTCGCACAGCCGAGCTTGGATATTATCTCGCTGAGGAATATTGGGGCAGGGGCATTATGACAAGCGCAGTAAGACAGCTGTGCGAAAAGCTGTTTGCCGAAACGGATATAATTCGTATTTTTGCAGAGCCTTTCGACTATAATGTCGGGTCAAGGCGTGTGCTTGAAAAAGCGGGCTTTCAGCTTGAGGGCATAATGAAAAACAATGCATTCAAAAACGGTAAAGCTCTTGATATGGCACTTTATGCATACACAAAAATATAGTAGCCCTGTTTATTGTGAAAAAATATCTGTTTGTAAGGTTCCGAAAAGGTGATGAAAATGCTTTTTCCCAATGTTATTACGCACAATGCTATATGTCAGCAACAGTAAAGATTATTCCGATGAATTTGGGGTAGTAAGACCGGAAAAATAAATGATAAATAAACTGTCGAAGGTGAGAGCAAAATGAAAAAGCAGATAAGTAAGAGGAGACTTGCGATAATTATTCTGATACTGCTTATTGCAGCGGTTGTTGTCATAATATCTATATCTGCATACGGAAAATATAAAATGAGCCTTATTCCACAAATGACATCGGAGGAAATTCTGCAATATACTTTGAAAGACAGCGAAACCGGCATTATTACGGTTGGTATCATCAAGGACGGCAGTGCTTCATACTCGGTGTACGGCAAGGACGGAAAACAGCTTGACAATGCTCTCCATACTTATGAGATAGGTTCTCTTACAAAGACAGTGACCGCTTCGCTTGTAAACAAGGCGGTTCTTGAGGGAAAAATTGATATTGACGGGTCGGTGGATAAATACATTGAGCTTCCCGAAAAAGATCATTATCCTACAATACGGGAGCTGCTGACGCATACCTCGGGATATAAATCTTATTATCTCGAAGGTACTATGATAAAGTATCATTTCAGCAAGAATAATGATTTTTACGGAGTGGGCGACAGTGACATTATCAAACGGCTTGAAAAGGAAAATATCGCGCAGAAGGAATACACATACAATTACTCAAACTTCGGATATGCTGTTCTCGGACTTGTGCTTGAAAAGGTATATGCTACGGAATACACTACCCTTGTCAATGATTATCTTCATAATGAGCTTGTGATGAAAAATACAAAGATGTCCGAAGGCGACGGTGACCTCGGAAACTACTGGGAATGGCAGTCGGGAGATACATACCTTGCCGCAGGCGGTCTGACCTCAAATATTGAGGATATGCTTATCTATGCGCAGCTGCAGCTTGATGAAGATGAGATGCAGAAAAACGCTCATACCGCCTTGAAGCTTTTTGACGCCAACAGCGAGTTCTATAAATCCCTTGGAATAAGAATAGACGGCACAGCCTACGGCTGGATAATTGATACCGAAAGCGGCTTAATATGGCATAACGGCGGAACTTCCGATTATAACGCATACCTCGGTTTTTCAACAGATGAAGATGTGGCGGTGGTGGTGCTTTCAAATCTTCCGCCAAATTACAGGATCCCTGCAACTGTTTTAGGCAGGAAGATAATTGAGGAGCTTACAGAAAAGCAGCTTGTTGAATAATACGAAAAAATATTGATGTTCCAATGATAGTTGCGAGGGAAGAAACATTGCCCTGAAAATTTTGGGCTTTGTACAATATTAGAACATAGCTGCCGAAGAAAAAAGCCGATAAACAGAGAAACGGTTTTGAGGTTTAGCTAAATTAAGCTCTTCATAATTTTCCTCTGCAGGATAATTATCTGGATACCGCCAACAAATAAAGACGGCACCATATAAATAAGAGAGTTATCATATATGCTTTTTCCCATCCAGAACGACGGCAGGAAGGAAAAGCAGAAGCAAAAAGGAGAAGAAATAAAATACGGTGCAGCAGCTCCGAATATTATAAGTGAAGATAATTTCGTTACTGCCATTCCTTCAAGCTTATTTGATGATAAAGCTGCGATCAGAAGAGCAATAATTATTCCCTGCAATGTACCCGTCAGGGACAGAAAAATGATCTGTGCGGCAGACAGGTCGGTAAGTCGGAATATGGGGAGCAGTACAGCAGTTGTTACAAAAGCAAAAAGTGCCGGGATAACAATGCGTGAAATAATATACCCGTTTTTTCCCAAGCCTGTGATAAACAAATAGCGGTCAATATGGTCGTCATGTTCTTCCAGCATTACCATTGCGGAGATATAACAGAACATAGCCGGGGAAATAGAAGCAAAGAAAATGTCAAAGAGTCCATAGTATGGAGATATGACAGCATTCATGCCTGTAAATTGGATAAGTGATTTTTCAATAAACGGTACGATAAATTTGATCGCCATTCCAGCCAAAACAGGTGCCGTCAATGCTGCAAACAGCATCATATCATGCCGAATAAATTTCAGCATATGAAGAAAGCTTCTGCAAATTGCTCTCATAGCTTTTCACCTCCCTCACATTGCCACATTTTCGATACGCTACGATACGCCGCATAGAAAAATATAACTAGCAAAGCAGCAGTAAAAAACAGTCCCACAACAGAAAACTCTCTGCCGCAGATCATATCCATACACACATTAGCAGGATATATTCTCATAAATTCTGGTGTTGCTCCAAACAAATGAAGTACCGCAGGCACAAAGGTAATTATTTCAATCGGCACCGTTGCAAGTATAAACTGATTAAGGCTTTTTATTTTCGCTGCAATAATTATTCCAAGCAGGGTAAACAAAATGCCCGATAAAAAAGTGCCAAGCAATACAAGCGATATTGACCTGCTATTAACCGATACCGCCAACACCGCCGCCACAACCAGAGCGATAATATTCAGAGCAAGCGTTTTTGACCATATGTACTCTATGACACTCAGCGGCGATACAGCGAAAAACGAAGTCACTCTTTGACTTTTCTCCAGAAGAACGACAGCACCCATAAAGAAAAGTCCCATAGCAGCAGGGTCGGAAAAAATGAGAATTGCGGCAGCCTTTTCTTTCCATGCTTCGGGAAAAGAAAACAGCAGTGCAGCATAAAGCAGAGTCAAAAAGCCATACAGCAGATAAAAACCGTATCTTGCCTGAAATTTCATATCCCATAATATCAGATTACAAAATCTCATACCAGTGTCCTCCCTGTGATCTCTATAAAAATATCATTGAGTGTCGGCTCGCTGCTGTGTATGGACAGCAAGCGATTTTCTGCGATCAATTTGTTAAGCAGCTTATCTTCCGATAACCGGTCAAGAGGACAGCTTGCCGTTTGTTCGCCGTTGTCATTCCATGTGTAGGATACTTTTGCCGCTCCTTTTGACATTATAAGGTTATGGGGACTGTCAAGAGCAAAGATCTGTCCGCCCACAATAAATGCTACTCTGTCGCAAAGCTCTGCCGCGTCCTGCATATTATGAGTTGTAAGCAGAATTGTTTTTCCCCTTTTTTTCTCCTCCAGAATTATATCCTTCATCAGACGGCTGTTTGTTGGGTCAAGTCCGCTGGTCGGTTCATCAAGAAACAGCAGCTTTGGGTCATGAACCAAAGCTTTTATGAAATTCAGTCTGCTTTTCATTCCCTTGGAATAGTCCGATACACGCTTGTCTGTGTCGTTTTCCAGTCCAACCATTCGTAGAAGTTCGTCAACAGAACGGGACTTTCTGCCATAGAGCGAGGAAAAGAACAGCAGATTTTCTTTTGCGGAAAGCTTATCATACATTGTGGAAAATTCAAAATCGACACCGATGGATTCATAAAAATCCGATTTGTGTTCCCTGCACTCCGTACCGTTTACTATCGCAGAGCCTTGATAGCCCGGGAGCATTCCTAACAGAATTTTTTGCAGTGTACTTTTTCCTGCACCAGAAGGACCTAAGAAGCCGAAGATCTCTCCTTCGAAAACAGAAAAGCTCAAGTCCCGGATAAATGATTTCTTGGTGTAGCTAAACGTTAAATTGTTTACTTTTATCATATATTGTTCCTCCTTATAACTATATGACTGATATTGCATAAACAGTCAAAATAAAGCTTGTTTTTAGTCCGACTTGAGTGTCGGACTTTTTAAATGAATTGTATAACAATACCGTATATCAAAGCACGAAGAGCCTCGTCATACTTTTCTTCGCCGATCTCCGATTTATGCAGTGTCGCATAATAAATTGCATGAAATGCGGCACTGATGACTTTTATGTCAGCCTCTTTTTTTATGGGCAGAAGAGAAAACATTTTCTCTATCGTATCCGTGTCGTCCTGAAAATGCTCCTTAACAATTTCACGGGGAAGCTTGCGCACAAGCAGTTCAACTTCATTTGCGTCAAGCTGTTTTAGTATCGGCATATCCTCCGTCATTTTATAAAAATCAAATATCAGATCGGTAAGCTTATCTGCCGAAAAATCCGAATGTGCAATTTCGGAAATTGCCTGAAAAAGCTGACGGTTTACGTTTTCATGCTGTTCCTGAATAACGTCAAACAAAAGAAGCTCCTTTGATTTGTAAAAAAGATAGAAGGTTCCTTTGGGGATATTAACTCGTTTCACGATCTCATCAACTGTTGTGCGGCGGATCCCATATTGCGCCATACAGGCGGCGGCTTCTTCCTTCAATCGTTTTGTTATATACTCCCGCTCCTGCTCCGAGTAACTCTTTGGCAATCATCTCACCTGCTTTTGACTAAAATCGTTTATATAGTCAATATAACACTTTTCTTTCAAAATTGCAATAGCTTTTTGAAAACTCAAATAAATATTTTACAATTTGCAAATAAAATTATATATATTATATTGTGCCTGTTAAAGTGCATAATTTAATAGAAATACGGATATTTAATTGCAAATTGTTTTTTGATGATAATTATAAAGCAAAAATTTGCAATAAACATCAAAATGCTGATATGTTTATGAATTAAAAATATATATAATATAAATACAAAATGGGATAATATGAATAACATATCTGAGCCTTGGAACATACTACATAATTAAATATATATCTTTTTATTATATATATCAAAAATTTGCTTTTTATATCAAAAATATACTCTGTTATTTTGAGCACTTCTGCAAAAAACAGACTGAATTTATTGACATTTACTTCATATTCATGTATAATATGTATAGTTGGTAATGTGAAAATTAAATTACCTGAATGAGGTGCGGACAAAAATGTCAGATATTCTTACCATCGGGTTTATGATACATCAAATTGACAACGAATATACCTCAGAGCTTTTGAAGGGGCTTATTCCTGCGGCAAAGGAGCTTGGCATAAATCTTGTTATCCTCCCCGGACAGGCACTTAACGGAGAATATTATGATGCTGTTTATGCAGCATATGAATATCAGAATAATATTATCTATGAATACTGCTCAAAGGACGATCTTGACGGACTTATCATTTCGGCGGGAACGCTTAATTCCTTCGTTTCAGAAAATACGTTCAAAAAATTCGTTGACCGATACCGTGATATCCCGCTTATAACGCTGGAAAGCAAGGTGGGTGATTATCCCTGTATAAGATATGACGGCAGCGGAATGTATGAGGCTGTAAGTCATCTCATACAAGTGCATAAGCTAAGGCGTATCGGCTTTGTAAGCGGTCCCAAGGGGAATGCGGACGCTTACAGCAGACTGTCTGCATATCTGAAAGCTCTTGCGGATAATGGTATAGCTGCAGATGAGAGCATAATAGCTTACGGTAACTTTTCCGAATATTCCATGGAAGCCGTTAATGAAATCCTAAGTTCCAAAAACGGTATTCCCGAAGCAATATGCTTTGCCAATGATACGATGTGTATCGGCGGATACAAGGTGCTGGCAGAAAAAGGACTTGTTCCCGGCAAGGATATACTTATCACAGGCTATGATGATTCCGAAACAGCGTCCGTACTTGAGCCGCCGCTTACTACTGTCAGATCAAGTGCGGCAAAGCTCGGATACACCGCTTTGAAAATGCTCTGCGGTATGATAAAGGGAACCTGCAGCTTTTCGGATACTGTTCCCGATTCGCGGCTTATAATAAGAGGCTCCTGCGGCTGTGAGAGCGGTAGTATCAAGACGATTCCCGAAACGGTCAGCCTTAGAGAATACACTATGGATACTGTCAGAAAGCGTGCAGATGAAGCCTGCGGTACCGAAAGCATAAAACTGCTCGATAATATATGCTGTCTTTTCGGAGATGCTGCCGAAATGTGCACAGATTTTTCCGAGAAAAGAGCTAAGGAGCTTTTGTCACGTCTTGGCGAACTTCTTGAAAAAGGCTGCCTGAATGTTATCGGCTATGTAAATCTGATGAGCATTATCGACTGCATTGAAGCTGCAGCAATACCCAAATGCAAACAGGGCAGCGAAGCACAGGTTCAGGAATTTTTAAGACGTATGGAACGACAGATATACAGCTTCGATTTTCACAGCCTTATAGCATATGACAGCGACTTTAACAACACGATATTTATGCTGAACAACATCGCAAAGGATATGACACTTTACGCTGATGATGAGACAGACTGCTTCTATTCGATCTTCCATAAGCTGAGCCATATGGGCATAAAAAGCAGCAGTATATTTTTTTACGATGAACCTGTCCGTCACAGGAAAAATTCCTTGTGGGAAATGCCCGAGGTCATATCGCTTATGGGCAGCCAGGAGGAGGGGTGGATAGATATACCGAAAAAGAATAACAGAAAAGTTCCGTGGAAGGACATTTTTCGAAGTAATCTTGTTCCTGACAGACCGAGAATATCTGTAGCAAATATTATTGCCTCCAATGAGATGCAGTATGGTATATTTATCTGTGAAGCAGAGCCAAATAAATATAGGTTCATACATTCAATAGTATCCCAGTTATGTACATCTATTCGAATGAATCTTCTTGTCAGAAGTCTTGAAAGCTCCCTCTCCGAAGAAAAAACACACAATGCACTTCTCAGCGAGATATCAATGACAGATGAGCTTACTCATATATACAACAGGCGAGGCTTTTATTATTATGCCGATCAAGTTCTGGCAAATCCCACAAATAAAGGCAAGTATGCATATCTTATCTTTGCAGACCTTAATAATCTGAAAAAGATCAATGATATTTTCGGACACGAGGATGGAGACTATGCCATCAGACAAATAGCGGAGGTCCTCACCGACGCTCTGGCTCCCAAAAGCATAGTGAGCAGGATAGGCGGAGATGAATTTGCAGCCTTGACTGTAACAGATGCTGCGGACTATTCGGAGGATATTTTCCGTAAGATAAAGCATGCTGCCGGCATAAGAAATGAACTAAGTGAAAAGCCTTATAATGTTACAGTAAGTATTGGAATACATACTTTCATTTGCAGCGAAAATGTTTCTATTCACGATTTCCTTGAGCTTGCAGACAATGCACTTTATGAGGACAAGCAAAAAAAGGATCCGGATATTATGAAAAAATAAATTTTTTTCAAGGAAACAGGGATATTGCGGTTCAAAGCATTTCATTCAAAAGGATTATGATGCAATCGGAATACAGCGTTATTGATGTGAATGTGGCAAGTATTACAAACCGACAGCGGAACGATTTTTGATTTAATAAAAATAGCGGTAAATCCGATATATCCGACGAGAACGGAACGATCCCCGCCACAGCCTGCGCCGGCTGAAAACATTTCGCTCCCTGTCGGGCTGACGGGGAGCGAATGATGTCATACGGCAATTGTTATTCTATAACAGCGTCTTCCTGTGTGAATGCTTCAAGGGAATTCTCTTTTACCTGAATGCATATGTAGCTGAGGGGAGAATTTTCGGCTGCGGAAAACTGCCTCTTTGCCGAGGGGGAAATACGGAGCCAGTCGCCTGCTGAAAGCTCAACCTTCTCTCCGTCGATTACGGCAGTTCCTTTGCCTGAGATAACAGCGTAAATTTCCTCGTTATTTTTGTGGGAATGAACAAAGGGTACGCCTGAACCGGCGGGAAGATTATTAACGCTTATTTCCGCTCCTGTCAGGGAAAGGGCGCTGTGCAGTTCTGTACGTGCTTCGTTTGTTACGGTTGTTTTGCTGTAATTGGTCATTTTTAATTCCTCCAAAATATAGTTGTAACCTCTTTGATTACAACTATATTTTATCATCTTGCCGTTGTAATGTCAATGATTACAACAAACTTTTTTATAAAAATAAAAGCTGTGAAATTGTGCATTTTTCACAGCTTTTGATTTAAATCGTTTTTTATATCTTCAAGAGTAATGGAAGAAAGCTCGTTTTCCATTGCGGTCTGCACCCGTACAAGCTTATCGTCAAGCACCGAATGTATATTTCTTCCCACAGGACATTTTTTATTCGGGTTTTCGTGAAAATGAAAAAGCTCACCCTTATCCAAACATTCGACTGCTTTGTATATATCAAGAAAGGTTATCTCCCTCAGTGGCTTTGCAACTGACGCTCCGCCCGAGCCTCTTGCGATCTCCACCAGTCCTGCAGATTTCAGCTGACCGAGTATCTTTCTTACAATAACAGGATTTACGTTTGTGCTTCCCGATAGAAAATCGCTGGTGACCTTATATTCGTCCTTAAAAGTGTCTATGCATATGCAAATGTGTACCGCAAGCGTAAATCTGCTTGAGATCTGCAAGTCTTTCCACCTCGTTTTATGCTTAATATAAAAATAAAACAGCTTAAACCTGAAATTTAAGCTGTTTTATCTGGCGCAGAAGGAGGGATTTGAACCCTCGCGCCGGTTTCCCGACCTACGCCCTTAGCAGGGGCGCCTCGTCACCACTTGAGTACTTCTGCATAATGGTAACAAATTTAAATATTATGTTGGCGGAGAGGGTGGGATTCGAACCCACGGTCCCTCTCGGGATCACCGGTTTTCAAGAC
>JAGAJF010000113.1 GCA_017829005.1 Oscillospiraceae bacterium
ATCCTGTCCAGTTTTAAAACCGACTTCGGTTTTAAAGTCTTTTCCTTGACTTCTTTAATACTCTTTGCTTACCTCTCGATAAGCTCGGAATTTCAAGGGTTTCTTTGGTCGTTCATTGTTCAATTTTCAAGGTTCTGAGTTAGCTCTCTCTTTCGAGACAGCTTATTTAGTATATCACATTCATTTTAGTTTGTCAAAGAATATTTTGTATATTCTTTTTGAACCGTTTGTGAATACCAGCCGTAGCTTTTACTTTGTTTTCCCTTTTGGTTTACTCCGTATCACCGACAGCTTTATTATCTTACCATATCCTTTTTCTTTTGTCAAGCCTTTTTCGACAGGTTTTTTAAGTTTGTTAAATCCGTCTATATACGCCTATATTTAAGCCTGCCCCGTTGTCACATTTCACCTAAACGCATATCATATCCTTTATATCCTCGAATTTCTTCTCACCGATGCCGCTTACATTCATAATGTCCTCTATACTCTCAAAAGGACATTGCTCCCTGTATTCAATTATCTTCTCGGCAGTTTTCTCCCCCACGCCCTTGAGCTTCACCAGCTCCTCCGCATCTGCCGTGTTGATGTTTATCATCAGCTTTTCGGAAACGGGCGTATCCGAGATCTCCGAAGCTGCACCGACATCTGTATCGTCAGCGTCCTCCGAAACCGCAGACGTGCCCGTCGTCACGCTCTCCGCCTCGATTATCTCCACCTCGGGTATATCACCCCTCCGCTTCTCGCTGATAAGTCCCCCGACCATCATCACCGCCATCGAAGCAATGAGCAGCACTCCCGCCGCCGTCAATCTGTTAATATCCTTGTCAGAGCCCCTCATAAAATCACCGCTCAGTCATCAAAATCCAGATCGTAAAGCTCCAGAACCTCTTTTATCTCCCCGAAGGAATACCCCTTTCGGACAAGAGCATTCTTCACCTTCAAAACACCCTTCCTGTCCGTCAGATATCTTTCATATTTCTGCTCCACAAGCTTTTCAAGGCGCAGGGCAGGCTCGTCCTCCTCAGAGAAATTCTCCATAGCCTCCTCGATTATTTCGGGAGTAAGCCCCCTAAGCCGCATTTCCTGCTTGACACGATATCGTCCCAGCTTCTTTACCTCAAAAAGCTGCCTGCAAAGCTTTTCCGCATACCGCCTGTCATTGATGACCCCCATCTCCGCCAGACGGTTGCAGACTTCAAAGCAAATTTCCTCGGAATAATTTTTCTCCAGCTTGTCAAAAAGCTCCCTGTAGGAATGGTCTCTTGATTCCATCAGATACAAAGCCCTCTCACGGGCGCGGCGCAGGTCATTTTTATAAATGAGCCTGTCCGCCTCCTCCTCGGAAATTTCCATTCCCTTGGAGATCCCGCTCTGACGGATAATATCCGAGTGTATGTAAATCTTCATCTCCTGCAATAGACCGCCGCCCGACAGGGTAACGCACATCATACTGCCCTTAAAGGGCGAAATATCCGAAACTGTCATCAGGTATCAACGGGAGTAAACTCCTCGTAATCATCATCGGGGTCGATGTCGATATCCACCGCAGCCTTGGGTGATGTCTCGGCAGCACTCTCCTCGGGAACGAATTCCTCAGTGTCATCACCCGCAGCCGCATTTTCAGCCGCCGCAGCCTTCTCAGCTTCCTTCTTGCTCTTCTTTGACGCCATAACAATGCTGTCCCTGTTTTCCTTTATCTTGTCCTCGACCTCTTTCATAATTTCGGGATTGGAGCGCAGGAATTCCTTCGCATTTTCACGTCCTTGACCGATCTTCTGACCGTTATAGGAGAACCATGCGCCGCTCTTTTTGATAATGTCAAGGTCTGTGGCAAGATCGCACACCTCGCCCACTCTGTCAATGCCCTTGCCGAAAATAAGGTCAAATTCGCACTCCTTAAACGGGGGCGATACCTTGTTTTTGACCACCTTGCACTTAGTCCTTGCGCCGATAGGCTCGGAGCCCACCTTGATAGTCTCGCCCTTTCTTACCTCAATACGAACTGAGCTGTAGAATTTAAGCGCACGTCCGCCGGGAGTGGTCTCGGGATTTCCGTACATAACGCCGATTTTCTCACGGACCTGATTGATGAAAATAGCAACGCAGTTTGACTTGGAAATTACGGAAGTAAGCTTTCTCATAGCCTGAGACATAAGACGAGCCAGCAGACCCACGTGATTTTCGCCCATCTCGCCCTCGATCTCGGACTTTGTTACCATAGCCGCAACCGAGTCAAGAACTATGCAGTCAATTGCACCCGAGCGCACAAGAGCCTCGGCAATTTCAAGAGCCTGCTCGCCGCTGTCGGGCTGGGAAACCAACAGATTATCAATGTCAACACCAAGAGCCTGAGCATAAACAGGATCAAGAGCGTGCTCAACGTCAATGAAAGCCACCTCGCCGCCCAACTTCTGAGCCTGAGCCACAACGTGGAGCGCAACGGTAGTCTTACCGGAGCTTTCGGGACCGTATATCTCAACAATTCGTCCTCTGGGAACGCCGCCGATTCCGAGAGCCATATCCAGTGTCATAGAGCCTGTGGAGATAGCGTCCACATTGAAATCGGGGGTCTTGCCCAGCTTCATGACCGCACCCTTGCCGTACTGTTTTTCTATGTGAGCGATGGCAGCGTCAAGAGCCTTTTTCTTCTCCTCCGCCGTAGCAAGCTTAACGGGAGCCTGCTTGACCGCCGCCTTTTTCTTTTCAGCCATAATAAAAATCCTCCTCTGAATAAGTCATATTATAATTATACCATATGTGCCGCAAAAATCAAGACCAAATAAGTCTTATGTTTATTTTCAAATATATTATAACATTACAACTGTGTAAAAATCGTAACAGCAAATAATACTATAAGTATAAATTAGCAGAAGTTATACTTATAGTATATGATATATGTTTCATCATACACCTGCCCTATAAATTGGAATTTTACTTACTTTTTCTTTGTACTATCCAGTCACTTTTTTCATCTTCAGCTTCTGCATATTCACCATAATCCAATTGTGCTAAATCGGTCATAGTTACATCTATTTCTAAAATATCAGCTAAAGATACTATTCTTGCATCACTCTCTATATGTTGTCCACCACAAAGAAATTGCCAATAACCATCTTCATCATGAGAAACATACAATATTGGTTTATTCTCGTTCAGAACATGACAACAAGTAAAGCAAGCAGTGTTTGGAGAATCTTCAAACGGAAAATTATTCATAATACGCCTCCTACAAATTCCGATTTGTAAACCCGTTTAAAGCAACCGCCCAACGGCAAATCTTTATAATTTATTCTTTATAAAATTCCAAAAGCCCCTTGCTCTCCAGATACTCCATAATATAATCATAGTCAAACTTAGACATACTCCTCACCCCGTGAGCATTTGCCATTTCGGGAGTGTAATCGGACAGCTTGTAAAGGCGAACATTGCTGTAATTCCCGTCATAGTGTGTAACAATGGGAATAAACTCCGTATCGCAGATAACATTTGCTTTGCCCTCTTCAACAGTAACGCCGAAATTCAGCACACCGCCGATAAGATTAGTGCCCACCGACTGAGCGGAGATAAAATTACCCAGGGAATATGCGCAAAGGGTCTGTCCACCGTCGGAGGTCTCTATCATCTCTATCTCCCTGAGAACGTGAGGGTGGTTGCCAATGATAACATCTGCTCCCGCCTCGGCAAATTCAGATGCAGCCACTCGCTGGTAATCCTCCACCACCCCGCTGTTTTCCGTTCCCCAGTGAAGGGAGACCACGCATATGTCGGATATCTCGTCAGCCGCTTTTATTTCTTTAATTATAGTATCCTTGTCAAATCTGCCTATCTGCAGCTGTGTGTCCTCAGGAAGGCTAAGCCCGTTAAGGCTCTCGGTGTAGCAGAGAAATGCCACTTTCACCCCGTCCTTTTCCACAATGCGTATATTCTCCCTGTCCTCTTGGTCACGGTATGCCCCCACACGTACCATACCCCTCCCATCGTAATAATCAAGGCAGGCGGAAAGCCCCTTAACGCCCTTGTCAAGAGTGTGGTTGTTTGCAATGGTGAATACATCTACCCCAAGCTGTGCCATATGATCGCCCAGCGCCACAGGACTGTTGAAGCAGGGATATGTGGACGGCTCAAAAATATCGTTGCAGATAAGCGTTTCCTGATTTAAAACGGTAATGTCCGCCTTGTCAAGCAGGTCAGCCGCTCCCGCATAGGCATATTCGAAATCATAGCCATTCCCCCGGGCACGCCTTGACGCCTGCTTGTAAATGGAGGAGTGGATAAGATTGTCACCCAGAGCCGTGAATGTGACAGTTTTTGCCACAACAGGCGGCTCGGTGACGATGGTGGTAGTTTCCGTTGTTTCCACGGTGGTGACGGTGGTAACAGCTGTGACCGCCTCTGTGTCCGTCACCTCGGACACCGCCGCAGGAACAGCTTCCTCGGAAACAACTGTGCAGGAGCATAAAACAAACGCCGAAACGACCGCCGCAAAAATCCGATTTTTCATAATGATACCCCCATACTTCAAAGCTGTGAGCAAGCCCTTTTCAAAAATTAGTATTATGTACATGTAAATTTTTTTAATTATACCCCATACAGATAAATTTGTCAAATAATTTCACAAAATGCAGAAAATATTCCGGAAAGCCCTTGACAAACAAAAAATCACGTGATATAATAACAGTGTTATTTAAATTGAGGAGCAATTACAATGACCAAAAGAAAGGGAGCCGTTTCCGAGGAAACAAAGGAAGCCATATTGTCGGCGGCTGCAGAGGAGTTTTATGAATACGGTTATGAAAAAGCCTCCCTCAGGCACATATGCAGCAGTGCGGGAGTTACCACAGGCGCGGTCTATTGCTTTTTTGAAAATAAGGAAGACCTGCTTTCCAATGTGATGATGCCCATATTCAATGTGGTTCGCTCCATATCCATAAACTATGACAAGGTACTGTGCGATGATTATACCGCCTTTGAGGAGTTTCAAAAATTCTTTTCCGCCAACAGAAAGCTTTATCATATCCTCTATTCTAATATGAACAACCCCGTAATAGCAGGATATATAAAATCCTTAACCGAGGAGTTCACCCATCAGATAACAGATATGGCGCATAAGGCACTGCCCGAGAACAAGGAGCCGCCGAAGGAGCTTGACGACTACATCAGCAGATGCCTTGCGCATATAATGGTCTATTCCATAATAAAGATAATAGCCGAGGAACCCGACGACCAAATTGTCACACAGCGCCTTATAACCACCGTCAGGGTCTGCAAAAACGGCATATTATCACTCTTAAAATAAAATTGAGCCTTAAAAAGCTCTTTTTTAATAACAAATAAGTAACAATGTTATTTAAAATGCTATGGAGGTAATCAGAATGAAAAAGTCCGATTTAAACGCACTGCCCAAGTCTATCCGCAAAAAGTACAACCTGACAAACGGGGTAAGAACAGTCACCCTGTTTCTCGGCTGGATGATCGCATTGCTGCTGTTTATCTATTCGCTGGGAAGCGGACAGAAGGGATTTTCCAATATCATTTTTGCGCCCATTTTCGGCGGAGGCTTTATCCACGGCTTGTTCCATGCAGAGTTTGTGTTTAAAAATGCTTTCAAAAAGCTGGGGCTAATAATAGGATTTTTTGTAAGCGGTGTTATCTTTACCATAGCCGCCTACTCGGGCTTTATTTTCATTATCATTGATACGGTGCTGTTTATCAAGAAAAAGCCCCTTATCTATCCCTTTGAGGACAAGCATTTTCTTGTGGTGGAGGATCTTGCGGAGCTTATCAGACAGGAAGGCGGAGTCGCATACGAATACGACCTTCCCGAAGATTTTAATTGATCGAATAATAAATTACGGGGCAGCTTATCACAAAAGATAGGCTGCCCCCAACTGTTTTTACTCCGCAAAATCCCTGTCAATGGTAATGACCACCCTTGCACCCTCGCCGTAATTATCACGTGCAAAGCGGTCAAACTCGCCTCTGATGTCATCTTCCCCCGCCTTGCAGTCATAAGGTACCACCACATCAAATATCAGCGTGGGACTGCTTCCCGCCAGCATTCTGAAATCGTGGATATTAAGTCCGCCGTAAACGCCCTTTGCAAACTCCTTCAAAGCGTCTCGTATCGCCATAGCCTCCTTGTTGTTGATGTCAAGTGGATCCATATGTATGGTCATCATAATACCAAGCCTGTCGTGTATGTCCCGTTCTATCTCGTCCACAAGCTCGTGGATATCCGCAAATTTCTCCTCGCTGCTTGCCTCTGCGTGACAGCTTGCTATCATCTTGCCGGGACCGTAGTTATGCACCACAAGGTCGTGTATGCCGAGGATACGCTTGTCTGCCATAACTATCTCTTTTATCTCATTAACAAGCTCCTTGTCCGCAGGCTTGCCAAGAAGATCGTCCACCGTGTCACGAACAATGCCGAAGCCTGCCCTGATAATGAATATTGACACCGCAATACCCATAAGTCCGTCAATGGGAAGTGTGGTGAAAAGGGAAGCCGTAAGACCGATAAGAGCCGCAGCCGTTGCAATAACATCATTCCTGCTGTCCTGAGCGGTTGCAAGCATAACCGAGGAATTTATCCTCCTGCCAAGCTTGCCGTTAAATGCGGACATCCACAGCTTCAAAAGGATAGAAGCCACAAGGGACACCACCGAAGCAGCGCCGAATGTTACCTCCAAAGGCTCTACAAGCCTTTCCGCCGAGGATTTCAGAAGCTCGAAGCCCATGAGAAAGATCACCGCCGCAATAATAAGTGAGGTGAGATATTCCACCCTGCCGTGACCGAAGGGGTGATCCTTGTCCGCAGGCTTAGCCGCCATTTTGTAGCCAATGAGCGTAACAATGCAGCTTGCGCTGTCGGAAAGGTTGTTGAATGCGTCGGAGATAACTGAAATGGAACCCGAAAAGGTTCCTATTATGTACTTGACGGTAAAGAGCAGAATATTGCAGGCAATTCCCACGCCGCTGCTGAGAACTCCGTACCGCTCCCTTACCTTTATATCGTTAACATTGTCCTTGTCTCTGATAAAAAGCTTAACTAAAAAATCGGTCATAAAAACCACCTTTCTTTTATATATGACCTGCTTGCAGGAAATTCTTTCATATCCTACATAATATTACCACAAGTAATATTATTTTGCAATAACCCTCCAAAAAATTTTACGCTCTGTAACAAATAACAAAACGGTTAAATTTGAAAAAAACTGTTGTAGTAAAAAAAAATATATGCTATAATAAGATATATAATGCGAAAAATATCCCCAAAAGACAAAGACAAGTCGGGAGATCATAAAAAGGAGAAAAGAACAATGCTGTTTACAAAGGAAATAGGAATTGACCTTGGCACCGCAAACACCCTTGTTTATATGAAGGGCAAGGGAATAATTATCAGAGAGCCGTCAGTGGTGGCGGTGGACTCACGCACCGAGGAGCCAAAATATGTGGGACAGGAAGCCAAGGAAGTTATCGGAAGAACTCCCGGCTCCATAACCGCAGTGCGCCCCTTAAAGGACGGAGTTATTGCCGATTTTGAAATAACCTCCGCAATGCTGGATGAATTTATCAAAAAGGCTCTCAAGGGAAGCTTTTTCTTCACCAGAGCAAACGTTATTATCTGCATTCCCTCGGGAGTTACAGCCGTTGAGCGCAGAGCCGTTAAGGAAGCTGCCGAGAACGCAGGCGCAAAAAGAGTGAACATCATCGAGGAACCTATGGCTGCAGCTATCGGCGCAGGACTGCCCGTTTCCGAACCCGCAGGCTCAATGATCGTGGATATCGGCGGCGGCACATCGGAGGTTGCGGTAATATCTCTGGGCGGCATAGTCACCTCAAGGAGCGTCCGTATAGCAGGAGACGCATTCGACAGCGCAATAATAAACTATATCAAGAAAAAATATAACCTTCTCATAGGCGAGCGCACCGCCGAGAATGTTAAAATAGCGATCGGCTCCGCATTCCCCCCCGATAAGACGGAAAAGGAGGAGGAAATGGAGATAAAGGGAAGAAACCTCTTAAACGGTCTCCCCGAGAATATCACCGTTACAAGCGTGGAGATAAGAGAAGCCCTGGCAGAACCGCTTACCCACGTGGTAGAAGCAATAAAAACAACCCTTGAGAAAACTCCCCCCGAGCTTGCGGCTGATATCATCGATCAGGGCATAACCCTTGCAGGGGGCGGCGCACTTATCAAGGGACTTGACAGGCTCATAAACAGGGAAACGGGAATGCCCGTAAATATTGCAGAGTCACCCCTTGACTGCGTAGCCGCAGGTGCAGGAAAGGTGCTTGAGGATATCGAGAAGCTCCACGAAGTCCTCAACGATGACGCAAAGTATTATTGATAACGCAAAATAATTAAATTAACGCAAAACTACCCTAAAGCCAAACACTAAAAGTTTCGTCCACCTTTTCAAAGGTGGCAGGTTTCCAAAGGCGGGGAACCCCCGCTGGTAAGTCGTTTATACTTTTGTATGGACTGTCAGTTTGTGGCTCGGTACCGATAATTGATTGGGTACGCAGAGGGAAGTCTGCAGAGGGCGAAATCCCCTTTACGAAGGAGCTCCGCAAGGGGTGAACCCCAAAAAAGTCCGGTGGACTGTTTTGGGGGAGGGGACGCCCTGCGATAGAGGGCGGGGCTTGGAACAAGACCAATTCCCCTCCGGGATTGTTAAGGGCTTGCCCTTAACGCAATGCGCCCCAAGGCGCATTGTTGACAGACCCAAGCAAAGTAACGTTAATCCCAAGCCAAAAAAGTCAGGGTGCAAACAAATGAAAGAATTTTTCCACACAATAAAATTCAAAATAATCATAGCCCTGACAGCGGTGCTTATCGGGGCGATGATATATTCCGTCACCACAGGCGGATATTCCTCGGGAAGCAATTACCTTTTCGAGGTCATATTCGAGCCTGTGCGGAGCCTTTCCTCGAAAATATCCGATAAGGTGTCCACATCTCTCGATATGGTGATAAACGCCGAAAAATACTATAACGAAAACCAGCAGCTAAAGGCTCAGCTGGGCGCCATCTATAACGATGTCATAGACTATGACAAGGTGCTCCGGGAAAACAGGGAGCTTCGGGTTATGCTTGAGCTTAAAGAGGAGTATGATAACTACAAATTCTCTCCCCCCTGCACCGTTATCGCCCGAACCACAAATGACCCCTACGGCTCATTTACCGTTGATAAAGGCTCGTCGGACGGCATTGAACCGGGCGACCCCGTTGTTACCGAAACGGGCATCGTGGGAGTGTGCTTCGAGGTCTCGCCCTCCACAAGCAAGGTGAGAACGCTGTATTCTCCCAAAACAGCCGTGGGCGTGTACACCGTCCGCACAAAAGCCGAGGGAATTGCCGAGGGCGGCTACGACCTTGCCGTAAAGGGCAGGATACGAATGAGCTACATCAGCAAGGAAAGCGATATAAAAGAAGGGGACGTGATAGTCACCTCGGGAAGCGCAAACTACCCCGCAGGACAGCTTATCGGCACCGTCGAATCGGTGCAGATGGAGCAGAACGGTCTGTCTAAATTCGCCGTTATAATCCCTGCGGAGGACCCGAACACCATCACCGGTGTTTTCGTCATAACCGACTATACCCTTGACGAAGTGACCGCCATAAAAACAGGACAGCAGGCGGAGGAAACGGCAGATGAACATTGAGCTTAAAAAGAAAAAAGAACGCCGCAACTATATTGTCAGGCATACGCTTCTTATTCTGCTTATGTCCTTCTGCTACGTTTTCGTCTCCTCAGTGAATACGGGAGGTACGCTGCCCGTGCTGCTTATCCCCTGTGCAGTGTGCTATGCGGTAAGAGAAGCACCCTTTGACTCGGTGCTGTACGGCTGTGTGTGCGGACTTCTCCTTGACTCCGCCTCGGGGACTCTTACGGGCTTTAACGCTCTTATACTGATGTGGTCCTGCCTGATGATATCATTGCTGTTTCACTATGTCCTGAGACGGCATATCCTTAATTTCCTGTGGCTCGACCTTGCGGTGATAGTCATACAGTCAATGCTCCATTACCTTTTCTTCTACTGCCTGTGGGAGTTTGACCCGTCGGGGCTGGTGTTTAGAAGGATATTTATCCCCGAGATAATATGGACGAACATCTGGGGAATCGTGCTGTACTGGCTCACGGGAATAATCTCACGGGGCTTCGGTACCGTTACGGAGCATTATATTGAGGAAAAATCCGAGGATATCGTAAGAGAATAAAAATCATTTTCATGAAAGGAATGTATATAAAATGATAAAGCACATCGTAATGTTCAGGCTGAAAGCCGCCGAGGGAAAAACCGCAAGGGAAAATGCCCTTGCCGCAAAGGAGCTTGCAGATAAGCTGCCCGCCCTTGTACCCACCATCAGAAAAATGGAAACGGTAATCAACTCCGAAGCCGCTCCCGACAGCAATTACCACATTGCTCTTATCTGTGACTTTGACGATATAAAGGGACTTGATGAGTATCAGAACCACCCCGAGCATAAAAAGTTCGGCGCATTTATCGCAGGCATAAGAGAAGAGGGCGGCAGAGCCTGCATTGACTACGAGTACTGATAACAGAAAGGAAGTTAAACCAATGAGTCTTATCACCGCAAAGAAAATCAAAAAGGAAATAACCTACTACAAATGGCAGATAAACGGCAACGAGACCTTCACCGAGGAAATGACCCTTTTCACCCTGACGGGCAAGGGTGTTACATACGCATTCGCCGCACTTGAAAGCGGACACCTTGCGCATATCTACTACGGCAAGCGTGCAGACGATGAAGACCTCTCCTACCTTCTCCGCCTTGACGAAAATCCATTTACTCCCAAGGTGAACGAGAGGGATATGGGTACATTTATGGACACCACCCCCTTTGAATATCCCGTTCACGGCACAGGCGATTACAGAGAGCCTGCAATTATGCTGATGGACAACAAGGGAATGTCCGCTCTCGATCTCCGCTATGTTTCCTATGAAATTATAAAGGGCAAGCCCATACTTGAGCAGAAGCTTGAGGACATGACCGTCCGTCTCCCTGCCACATTTGCGGAGGAAAACGAAGCAGAGACAATTGCCATAACTCTCGAGGACAAGCGCACAGGGCTTAATGTTATCCTCTATTACACCGTATTTGCAGACCTTGACGTTATAACAAGAATCGTTAAGCTCATAAACAAGGGCGCTGAGGCTTTTGATGTAAGACGTGTCCTCTCCGCCTGCGTTGACTTTGACTCCGACAAATATGACTTCATCACCTTAAACGGCTCATGGGCAAGAGAGCGTGTAATGGAGCGCTGCAGGCTTCATCACGGCAAGCAGGGCATTGATTCCGTAAAGGGCGAGTCCTCACATCAGAACAACCCCTTTGCGGCTCTCGTTTCCCATACCGCAGATGAGGATATGGGCGAGGCATACGGCTTCAACCTGGTTTACAGCGGAAACTTCTTTGCGCAGGCAGAGGTCACTCAGCATAAAAAGACCCGTTTCTTAATGGGCATAAATCCCTTTGACTTCTCATGGAGACTTGAGCCGTCAGCAGAGTTCACCGCTCCCGAGATGGTAATGGTATATTCCTCCGAGGGCATTGGCAAAATGTCCCGCACCTTCCACGACCTCTACAGACAGCACCTTATCAGAGGTGAATACAAGGACAAGCGCCGCCCCATTCTCATTAACAACTGGGAGGCTACCTATTTCAATTTCAACACCGACAAGCTCATTGACATTGCAAAGCAGGCTTCACAGCTTGGCATTGAAATGCTTGTAATGGACGACGGCTGGTTCGGTCACAGAGACAGCGACAACAGCTCCCTCGGTGACTGGTTCGTTTACGAAAAGAAGATAAACGGCGGTCTGAAGCACCTTGTGGACGAGGTGAACAAGCTGGGAATGAAATTTGGCATATGGTTCGAGCCTGAAATGATATCCCCCGACAGTGAGCTTTTCAAGGCTCACCCCGACTGGGCTATTCAGATAGAGGGAATGCCTATGACCCAGAGCCGTGAGCAGTATGTCCTCGACTACAGCCGCAAGGAAGTAAGAGACTGCATTTACGGTCAGATGAAGAAAATTCTTGACAGCGCAAATATCGAATACATCAAGTGGGATATGAACAGACAGCTTACGGAGGTTGGCTCAAATGCTCTCCCCGCTGACCGTCAGAGGGAGCTGTGGCACCGCTATGTGCTTGGCGTTTATGACGTGATGAACAGGCTCACCACCGATTATCCCCACATTCTCCTTGAAAACTGCTCGGGCGGCGGCGCACGCTTTGATGCGGGTATGCTCTTCTATTCTCCTCAGATATGGACTTCCGATGATACCGATGCCATTGAGAGACTGAAAATTCAGCACGGCACATCTATCTGCTACCCTGCCTCCGCAATGGGCGCACACGTTTCCGACTGCCCCAACCACACCGTTGGCAGAAGCACACCCTTCTCCACAAGAGGAAATGTGGCAATGGTGGGTACATTCGGCTACGAGCTTGATGTTACAAGGATACCCGAGGCGGACAGAAACGAGATCCCCTCACAGATCGAGATGTTCAAGAAGTACAATCCCCTTGTGCGCACAGGCGATCAGTACCGCATAGGAAATGTGTTTGAGGACAATATGTGGGACGCATGGATGTTCGTTGCAAAGGACAAGAGCGAAGCTGTTTTCACCTTTGTTCAGGTCCTGGGCAGACCCAATTACCGCAGCAGACGTATTAAGCTCAAGGGTCTTGACCCCGAAAGAAAGTACAAGAACCACGAAACGGGAGAAATTCACACAGGCGCTGCTCTTATGAACTGCGGCATAAACGTAAATCTCTCGGGAGATTTTCAGTCCAAGGTGGTTTACTTTACGGCTGAGTGATTTTACTAATTGTAATATTTTTCAGATTTATACTGATGATAAAAAATCCGTCCGATTATTCGGGCGGTTTTTTACTATTTGTAATATTTAAGATAATTATACAATTGTTTATAGAATGCATAAAAATAGGGAACTTTTTAGTGTTATTATATCTAAAAAGTTCCCTATAGAAATAAAAAAGCTCTGTGTACGCCTCGATAATACTATTGGTAATACATCGCATAAATTATACCGACTGCAAACTCGAATTTCTCAATAAATTTAAATCATCAATGAAAAGAACGCTTCAAATTCCATCATTTTATCCTGAGATTTGCCAATAAAGGTTCCGCTTGAATCAAGGCAGCTCAAAAACAATAATATTTTCATTTCATTTTCACCTGAAACGATGTAGGTATGTGTATTGCTTTTATTTTCAGTTTCGGTAACTTCACTTACCAAAACTCCCTCAGACAGATTTTCCGTGATTTTTTCAAATGAGGATAATGTGTTAACAAAATAAGTATATCCGGATTTTTCTATGTATTTAGGCAGTTCTTTTGAAACCGGCATCTGTATTATTTCTAAAGCACGTTGGCTTACAGCCAATTCCCCGACATTTTTTGTAATACAAATATCGGCTGTGGCATTTGTATACATATTACGCTTTAATGCGATATCACCGGTGACCTTCATTCTTTTAAGTTGCGGGCATACTTGGTCACCGCTGTAAATCGTAGTCATATCCGATATTTCAAATCCCGTAATGCCGCTTGCAAGAAGTTTATCCGATAATGACTTTTCACAAAGGAATTCATCTGTACCGCATATCAGCGGGTCACCGTTCCACCCATCATCAAGCTCAAAAACAAGGTCAGAAACTTTACCGTTTTCAAAAACGCTTTCTAACGAGATATCACCTTGATATAAGGGCTTTATTATATAATAGTTCATTTCCGTTCCCCTTTAAGATCATCATTCCATAGCAAACCACCGTGGCAAAGCGTCCACAAAGACTTCGTCAAGCTGATAGCAGCCGTTTTCATTGTAAGTACCCGAGGGAATTACAAGCTGGGCAGGTGCGGAGGTGTTCTCAAGCACATAGTTTATGGCAGGCTTATCCTCATCATAGTCATATCTGGTGATGTCCGTCTCGATGTCGCTGTTGATAATGTCGGTGAAAACAGTGTCAAGACCGTCACGAAGAATACCTCTGCTGCCCGAATTAAGAAGCTCGGCGGCAAGGCTTCCCAACACCTTTGCTCGGTATTCCTCTCCGCCCTTGTAATTGGGATAGCACAATACCTTCCTCAGAGTGTTGGTATCAAGAAGCTGACTGCCGCTTCTCAGAACAATGGTCCTGCCTGCGGAAGGGTCTTCAAAAGTAAGATCGTAGGGTACGTCGTATTCCACATTTCCCATAAAATCCGAGAACAGGGTAAAGCTTGAAGCCGTAAATTTCAGATATCTGTCAACTGCAAGCCCCGTGAACTTTTCAACAGCTCTTTTTGCCTGATATGTGCCGCCCAGACGGTAAAATTCATAAAGGGTGTTGGCAGTTCCGTCCAGCTCGCAGGCAATATCCGTCTGCAAAGGCACAAGCACCGCCTTGTTGTCGGCAGGGGCAAATCTTGCCAGCAGAAAGCTGGTGGAGGTCTGGGATTTTCCGTCCTCATAGATAAAAAGAACCGTCCGTCCTTCACCGAAAACAGGGGTATATTCTTCATCGCTCAAGGAAGGATCCTGCAATACGATATCGTCCATACCGCTTTTTTCAGGCTCTTTTTCAAGGTAGTTCATTATGAACAGATATCCGCCGCCGCCGATAAGCAGTAGGGATATGATAATGGTAAGAAAATAGGTTGCCGCAATCTTTGCAGATCTTTTTGACATAAGCACTTTCCTCTCTGTTATACTAAATGTAATGACAATAAATATTATACAATATGTTAAAGAACACAGTTATTCTGTACCTACCTTATATTATCACAACTGAGCCGAGTTTGCAACAGAATATCCATTTTGATTACAAGTTGTAATATTTGTGTAATATTTTACATCAAAAAGAGGGAGATTTTTACCCGTTTTTTCATTTTCTACTCAGCATATTCATACGGAAATAACAATTGCATAGTATAATTATATGAGAATATTATGTCAGAATAAATGAAAGGCAAGCGTCAGACAGATGGAAAAGTCCTTATATCCCGTGGTAGCGGCGATAGGAGCGCTGCTGCTCACAGCGGCTGCCATATCCGCATCAATAATATATGTAAAACGGCAAAGCGCCGGCTATGAGGATATCATTCCTGCGGAAACGATATATACCCGCGAGGAAAAAGCTGCCGACAGCTTTGAACGAGGCGACAGCTTCACCACGCCCTACGGCACCTTTACGCCCTTTGACAGCGTTATGGACATAAACGAATATATGACCAGAAACCCCGTTATCCTTTCAAGCGAGGAGACCCTGCCCTACATCTGCGGCGAAAACGGAAATGCGGAGGAGATACGCAATGCTGTCCGCACCCTTTCCGATGAAATATGCAGGGACGCCAAAAGCGACCGCGACAAGGCAATTGCTATTGCAATGTGGGTGGGGGTCAACACCGCCTATGATTTTGACGCGGCGGCAGTCTCGGCGGATCTGAACGTAACCAGCCTTGAAGCGGTTATGGAAAATGATTTCCGAACCACCTGCGGCGGCTTTTCAAATCTGTACTCCGCCCTTTGCAGTGCCCAGGGGATATACTGCCTTAATATGAAGGGCGGGACCTCCTCCGACGGATATTCAAGAGCCGAGCTTGAGACCGCTCCCGCAAACCACGAATGGAACGCAGTCTATATTGACGATAAATGGTACTATGCGGACCCCACCTGGATTTCCGATCTGAGCTATGAAAAGGGCGAGGTCTCGGGGGGCAGTGATATAAAGCCCTTCTATGCTCTTTTCGGCTTCGGTGAAATGAGCGTGGAGCACAGAATTGACAGGTGCGAATATCGGGATTACGGATTTGGAAATTGATATTACAATAAGAAAAAACTTACAAATTGAAAATAAGGAGAAAACGAATATGGATAAAAAGCTCTCTCCAGAATTAAAAGAACTTAAACAAGAATATGACTTCCTACATAAAATGATTGGTGACTTAGAGTGGAAAATTGCAACCGTTTTTTATGGAAAAAAGGCTGTTCGAAAAAGTGAACTTGATATTTTATATGAACAACTTGATAACTATAGAAATAATATGGGAATACTTATAGAAAGAGTCAAACAAGAGGTAGAAAAAGCAAACAACTCCATGTAATACTTCTAATATTTCATTTGTAAAGCTATTTAACTATTTTTAACAACTTACAATAAAAAAAAACGCCGAGACTATTGTCTCGACGAATCATGGAGCGGATTACGAGGCTCGAACTCGCTACCTCCACCTTGGCAAGGTGGCGCTCTACCAGATGAGCTAAATCCGCATATTTATGGTGCCTCCGGACGGAATCGAACCATCGACACGGGGATTTTCAGTCCCCTGCTCTACCGACTGAGCTACAGAGGCAAATGGCGACCTGGATGGGACTCGAACCCACGACCTCCGCCGTGACAGGGCGGCGTTCTAACCAGCTGAACTACCAGGCCGAATTATGTGCGGAGCTGAAATTCAGCTCCGCTCAATTTGGTGGGAACAATAGGGCTCGAACCTATGACCCTCTGCTTGTAAGGCAGATGCTCTCCCAGCTGAGCTATGCTCCCATTCACCCGATATTTCAGGGCTCGCTTCGTGGTTTCCGACCGCTTCGCTTTAAGCCGCTGTCCTCAACCGACTTGTTTATTCTACAACATTCTGAGACAAAAGTCAAGGGGTTTTTCAAAAAAAATTTCAGTTTGTTACTTTTCACCACATAAGTCACCATATCTCTTTCGCAAAATGTGCAGATTTACATATATTTTGTATTTTCCACTTTAAAATGTTCATTACCATCGGTCATAGAAAGCCATGCCGACGTTACCGTGCCACAAATATAATGATCCCCGCAAAAAATCAAGCGTACTCGCCGCGGGTCGTCACCCGCAAAAAAGATGAACAAAGTTAATCAAAACGTCTTGCTTTTTCCAAAGATAAATGGTATAATTAAAAACGATATGTTTATTTGACTATAAAATTTTACGGAAGGGGATTATTTAAATGCCTACAAAATACATCTTCGTCACAGGCGGCGTTGTCTCGGGTCTCGGCAAGGGTATCACAGCAGCGTCTCTGGGACGTCTTTTAAAGCAGAGGGGTTACAAGGTCACTCTTCAGAAATTTGACCCCTATATAAACGTTGACCCCGGAACAATGTCCCCCTATCAGCACGGCGAGGTCTTTGTTACCGATGACGGCACCGAAACAGACCTTGACCTGGGTCACTACGAGAGATTTGTTGACGAAAATCTTACCGTTAACTCCAATATCACCACAGGAAAGGTCTACTGGACCGTTCTCAACAAGGAGAGACGGGGAGATTATCTGGGCGGCACCGTTCAGGTCATTCCCCACATCACAAACGAGATAAAGGACAAGGTGTACCGTGTGGGCAAGGAGTCCAACACCGACATCGTTATCACCGAAATAGGCGGCACCGTGGGCGATATCGAGTCCACCCCCTTCCTTGAGGCTATCAGGCAGGTAGGCGCAGAGGTGGGCAGGGAAAATGCTATCTATATCCATGTAACTCTCGTTCCCTACATCGCAGGCTCCGAGGAGCTTAAATCAAAGCCCACTCAGCACTCCACAAAGGAGCTGCTTTCCGTTGGCATCCAACCCAATATCCTCGTTTGCAGAAGTGAAAAGGAGCTTCCCGAGGATATGCGCCGCAAAATGGCTATGTTCTGCAATGTACGTCCTCAGGACGTTATTCAGAACCTTACCGCTCCCTCCCTTTACGAGGTCCCTCTGTGGCTTGAGAACGAGGGTCTTGCCGATTCCGTATGCTATCATCTGGGACTTGAGAACAGAAAGCCCGATCTCACCGAGTGGACTCAGATGGTTGACCGCACAAAGGCTGCTCACCGCAAGGTTGTCATCGGTCTTGTGGGCAAGTATGTTATGCTCCATGACGCATATCTTTCCGTTGCGGAGGCTCTCCGTCACGGCGGTATTGTCAATGACGCGGAGGTGGATATCCGCTGGATAAATTCCGAGGAGATAACCGAGGAGAATGCTTCGGATATGCTTTCGGAATGTGACGGCATCATCGTTCCCGGCGGCTTCGGCGACAGAGGTATCGAGGGTATGATAGAATCTATCCGCTATGCGAGAGAGAACAAGAAGCCTATGTTCGGCATTTGTCTCGGTATGCAGATGTCCGTTATCGAATATGCAAGGAACGTGCTTGGTCTTTCGGGCGCAAACTCCACCGAGTTCGGCGAGACTCCCTATCCCGTTATCGACATTATGGAGGACCAGAAGACCGTTACAGAAAAGGGCGGCACTATGAGACTGGGTCTTTATCCCTGCAAGCTTGCAGAGGGCAGCACTTGCCGCAGAGTCTACGGCGATGAGCTTATTTACGAGCGTCACCGTCACCGCTGGGAATTTAACAACGCATTCCGCTCCCAGCTTACCGAAAAGGGTCTGAGAATTGCGGGAATTTCCCCCGATGAGAGACTTGTGGAGATAGTGGAAGTTCCCGATCACCCCTGGTTCGTGGGCGTTCAGTTCCACCCCGAGTTCAAGTCCCGTCCCAACAAGCCTCACAAGCTTTTTGCTGATTTTATACGGGCTTCTCTGGAGACGGCAGGCAAATAAGCAGGCTGAGCCTGCAGCCTATCGTTCTATAGTTTATTTAGGCGGCATACCGTCGGCTCGGTAACGATAGAAAAATTTAAGTCTTGCAGGAAACGGGAGACTCGTCACCTACATTGTAAGTATAAGCAATCGTATATATCCGCATATCTTCGTCAAAGAGGTATGCGGATTTTTTGTATTTTAACCGATTTGTCAAAATGGGCGTCGAATTTATAGTCAAAATGTAAAAATAGGAAATTGCTATTGAAAACTTTTTTGTAATATGATATAATAATTGTAATGTCATCAAAATAATAAGGAGCTGTTGATAATGCGTCTTGTAACACGTTCGGATTTTGACGGTCTTGCCTGCGGAGCATTGCTCAAGGACGCAGGAATTATAGATTCATGGAAATTTGCCCACCCCAAGGATCTCCAGGACGGTCTGGTGGAGATAACCGAGAATGACTGCCTGGCAAATGTTCCCTTTGTGGAGGGCTGCGGTCTGTGGTTCGACCACCACTCCAGCGAACACGAAAGAAATCAGCTTGAGGGAAAATATAAGGGCGAGAGCCGCATAACCCCCTCCTGCGCAAGGATAATCTACGATTACTACGGCGGCAAGGAGCGTTTTGCCCACTATGACGATATGATGATCGCCGTTGACAAGGTGGATTCGGGAAATCTTACCCGTGAGGAGATACTCCACCCCACAGGCTGGATACTTGTAGGCTTTCTGATGGACCCCAGAACGGGTCTGGGAAGATGGAGAAATTTCACCATCTCCAATTATCAGCTTATGGAAAAGCTCATTGACTGCTGCCGCACTATGAACACCGAGGAAATCCTCGCTCTCCCCGATGTGAAGGAGAGAATTGAGGTTTACTTCGAGCAGAACGAAAAGTTCATCGAAATGGTCAAGGCGCACACCAGAGTTGAAAAGGACGTTATCATCTCCGACCTGAGAGGGGTTGACCCCATTTACAGCGGCAACCGCTTCCTTATCTACAGCCTTTACCCCGAGCAGAACATCTCTGCCTGGATAGTAAGCGGAAAGGGCGGCAAGGGCTGCTCCTGCGCCTGCGGATATTCCGTTCTGAACCGCACCTCCAATGTTAACGTGGGCAGCCTTATGCTCAAGTACGGCGGCGGCGGTCACAAGGCGGTGGGTACCTGTCAGTTCTCCGACGAGGAAATGGACGAGAAAATACCCAAGCTTCTGGACGAGCTTGTTAATTACGATAAGTATTACAATACATAAAAACACAGGACGTTCCGGCTTGCGCCGAACGTCCTTTTTTATTGACAAAATTTACGATTTATACATTGACATTTATAAACATTTGTGCTACAATATAAAAAAGAAATATGGGACAGGAAACCCGTCCCACATAAGCTTTTGATAAAAAATCACATATTTCTACCGTTACCGAGCCGACAGTATGTCGTCCAAATAAATTTACAGAACGATTGACTGCAGGCTCAGCCTGCTGGTCGGGGCGACAGGACTTGAACCTGCGGCATCTTGCTCCCAAAGCAAGCACTCTACCAAACTGAGTTACGCCCCGCAACCTATTTATGATACCACATAAAACGCTTTATGTCAAGGGGTTAAAAAGGATTTTTATTTTTTCGGCAGTTTATCTGTTTTGTATAAAGAAAATTTATTGTTATGTTGTAATTTCGACTAATATTTTAGTATGATTTAACAAAAGTTTCGGAAATTTATTGCTTTTTCTATCCGAATTTGGTATAATACTATTATGCATATTTATCTGTAAATTAACGGCTTTCGGTATAAAAAGGAGCTTACGGCTAATCTTATGAAGATAAGGATTTTCAGTAAAATGATAAATGAACAGCTTGAGTTTCTGCTCCCTAAAGTACTCATTGCCGATTTACTCATATTTATCGCAGCTCTGCCCTTTTACGGGCTGAACATTCCCATTCCCGCCGGTCTTCTTCTGGGGACTGCCGCTTCTCTTGCCAACTTCATCATTCTCGGGCTTTCGGCGGAGAGAGCCGTTGAGAGAGGCTCCGCAAAGGCGGCTAAAAGATATATGTTCAGCTTCTACCTTATCCGCCTGGCTGTTATGGGTGCGGCTCTCGTGCTGGGCTTTAACTGCGCATACTTTAACCCTGTGTGCGTTTTTATCCCCCTGCTGTACCCCAAGCTTTTTTACTCGGGCAGCGCAATTATCCATCGGGACAAAAATTCAAGGAAAGGAGGGTAAAGCAATATGGAAACCGCTCAGGCAGTATCCGCTTTATCGGCTGCTGCGGCAGGATTTTTCGACACCGAGCTTCACGTTGATGTTCTCGGTCCGAGAAAAATGATCACGGTCATGAACGGGTCGGAGGAGCTTTTCTCAATCTCCGAGACTGTTGTTACAGGCTGGCTTCTGATCATTCTCCTGTTTATCCTCATCAAATGGCTGACAAGCGATCTGAAAGTCGTTCCCACTTCCAAAAAACAGGTGCTTGCGGAATGGTTCGTCACCTTCTTCAACAACCTGGTAAAGGAAAATATGGGTGCCAAAATGATGCACCTTGCGCCTTACATCGCTACCATATTTACCTTTGCACTTACAGGCTCGCTCATCAGCATTTTCGGCTTCAGAAGTATGACGGTGGATATCAACTGCACCGGTACCTGGGCTGCGCTCACGTTTATCCTCATTACGTTCTACAAGATAAAGTCCAATGGCTTCGGAGGATATCTCAAGGGCTTTACGGAGCCTGTGGCTGTTATCACGCCCATTAACATTCTCAGTGAAGTGGCGACGCCCGTTGCTATGGCTCTGCGTATGTTCGGTAATATTTCCAGCGGTATGATAATCAGCTCCATCGTGTACGCTTTTCTGACGGTACTCAGCAATGTGGTTTATAATGCGCTGGCGCTCAATTTTAGCGCTCTCAATTATTTCCACATCTTCCAGGTCGGTATTCCCGCTGTGCTGTCGATCTATTTCGATTTCTTCTCGGGCGTTATCCAGTCCTACGTTTTCATTATGCTTACTATGGCGTATGTGGGAGACGCTGCAGGCAAGGAAGATTAGCACTATCTGTAATTTTCCGTCAGAATTATACAGACTGTATAATAGGGACAGACTTTCTATACTCAAGTAAATTTTTAATCGGAGGTATTTTTTATGAATATGACAGACGCTCAGGCATTGCTTCTGGCAAAGGCTCTCGTACTTATGGGTCAGGGCATAGGCGCAGGTCTTGCTCTTATCGCAGGTATCGGTCCCGGTATCGGTGAAGGCTACGCTGTCGGCAAGGCTATCGAGACAATCGGCAGACAGCCCGAGGCTAAGTCCTCTGCTACCACCACCATGTTCATCGGCTGCGCCGTTGCTGAGTCCACCGGTATCTACGGTCTTCTGGTCGGTATCATTCTGCTGTTCGTTAATCCCTTCCTCAAGCACCTTGAGGGCTGATACGGGATCTGCGGATACAGGACGGAGGTCAGTTTAAATGCAGTTTAATTTTGAATTTTTCAGCATTGAGCCAAGCACCATTATCGGTGTGCTGCTCAATACCCTTATCCTGTTTTTGTTATTCAAGAAATTCCTTTTCGCTCCCGTTAACAAGATAATCGAGGAGCGCAAGGCTCAGGTGTCAAAGACCTATGAGGACGCTGACGCTGCTCTCGAAAAGGCTAAGAATATGGAAAATGAATATGCCGAGAAGCTTTCCGCTGCCAAGGAGGAGTCTGCCGAGATCGTTAAGGCTGCCTCCAAGAAGGCTCAGCTTCGCTCCGACGAGATAATCGCTCAGGCAAAAAGCGAGGCTCAGGGCATTGTTTCCAAGGCTAATGCCGACATCGAGAGAGAGCGCAAGCGTGCCGTTAATCAGATCAAGGACGAAATTTCCGATATTGCCGTTAACATTGCGGGCAAGGTCATCGGAAAAGAGGTTTCCTCCGACGAGGAGCAGGAGCGTCTTATTGACGAGTTTATCGGCGGCATCGGTGAAGATGAATAATCGGACGGTGCTTACAGCGCTTACGGAAAGGAAGGGTCATTTTTATGGCAGGCTCAGTCGAAAATGTTTACTCAAGGGCTTTGCTTGAGATAGCTGCCGAGGACGGCTCTATGAAGGAGCTTGACGAGGAGCTTGACGCTCTCTGCGGCATTTTCTCCGCAAACCCCGAGCTTACCGAGATCCTCTGCGCCCCCACCGTCACCGATGAGGAAAAGCTTTCTCTCATTAAGACGGTCTTTGAAGGAAAAATTTCCGATACTGCCCTTAACTTTCTCTGCGTATTGTCTGAGAAAAATAGGTGCAGATATCTTCAGGGCATTGCAGAGCAGTTCAGAAACGGCTATTACGAGAGTGCGGGCATTGCCGAGGCTACAGTCACCACCGCCGTTCCCCTCAAGGACGATGCGAGAGAAAGGCTTCGGGCTAAGCTTGAGAAGAAATACGGAAAAACCGTTATTTTAAAGGAAAAGGTCGATCCTTCCATTATGGGCGGAATGATCGTTTCCTCGGGCGGCTCTATGATGGACGGTTCTGTTAAGACAAGACTTGAAAATATGCACAAACAGATAAGAGATATGGTTTCAGTCTGACAACTTGAGACCAACATTCATCAATGTTACGAAAGGGTGAATCAGATGGATCTGCGTCCGGACGAAATTACCGGAATAATTAAAAATCAGATAAGGAATTTCAGCTCCAAGATAGAGCTTTCCGACACAGGCACAGTCGTTACTGTGGGAGACGGTATTGCCCGTATCCACGGTCTCGATAACTGTATGTCGGGCGAGCTGCTTGAGTTCGAGGGCGGCATTTATGCTATGGCCATGAACCTTGAGCAGGATTTCGTTGCCGCTGTTATGCTGGGTTCCGACGCTGAGATAAAGGAGGGCGACACCGTTAAGAGGACGGGAAGCGTTGTTTCCGTGCCCGTTGGCGAGGAGCTTATGGGCAGAGTTGTTAACGCTCTCGGTCAGCCTATTGACGGAAAGGGTCCTATTACTGCTGCGGAGAGGTTGCCTATTGAGCAGCCTGCTTACGGCATTATCACAAGAAAGTCTGTAAGCCGTCCTCTCCAGACAGGTATCAAGGCAATTGACTCTATGATACCCATCGGAAGAGGTCAGCGTGAGCTTATCATCGGCGACAGACAGACGGGTAAGACCGCTATCGCTCTCGACACCATCATCAACCAGAGGGACAAGGGCGTTATTTGTATCTATGTGGCTATCGGTCAGAAGCGTTCTACCGTTGCCAATGTGGTTGAAACTCTGGCTAAGGCGGGGGCTATGGACTACACTATTGTAGTTTCTGCTACCGCTTCCGAGCTTGCTCCCCTGCAGTACATCGCTCCTTATACGGGCGTTGCTATGGGCGAGTATTTCCTCAAGCAGGGCAAGGACGTTCTTTGCGTTTATGACGATCTTTCAAAGCACGCTGTTGCTTACCGTACACTTTCTCTGCTGCTTAAAAGACCTCCCGGACGTGAGGCTTATCCCGGAGATGTTTTCTATCTCCATTCACGTCTCCTTGAGCGTGCGTGCAGCCTGAATGAGGATTACGGCGGAGGCTCTATCACTGCTCTCCCCATTATCGAAACTCAGGCGGGCGACGTTTCCGCTTACATTCCCACTAACGTTATCTCCATTACAGACGGTCAGATATTCCTTGAGACAGACCTCTTCAACTCGGGCGTAAGACCTGCCGTTAACCCCGGTATCTCCGTTTCACGAGTTGGCGGCGCGGCTCAGATAAAGGCTATGAAGAAGGTTTCCGGCTCCTTGAAGCTCACCTATTCGCAGTACAGAGAGCTGCAGTCCTTCTCTCAGTTCGGTTCAGACCTTGACAAGGACACCAAGGAAAGACTTGCCCTGGGTGAACGTGTTGTGGAAGTCCTCAAGCAGGACAGAAATTCTCCCATTGCGGTTGAAAATCAGGTCGTTATCATTTATGCTGTTACACATAATTATCTGAAAGATGTTCCCGTTGACAAGATCAAGGATTTTGAAGCTGAGCTTTTCGACTACATCGACAACGGTCACCCCGAGATAATTGACTCCATCAAGGAGACCAAGGAGCTTACCAAGGAAAATGAAGAGGCTCTGAAATCCGCTCTTGAGGAGTTTGTGAAGAAATTCACCGCAGCTCTCTGATACCCCTATCAACTGCTAAAGGAGGAGCATTAAATTGGCTTCAGGCAATATGAAGGTCATCAAGCGGCGCATAAAAAGCGTAGAGTCCACTATGCAGATAACCAAGGCAATGGAGCTGGTTGCATCTTCCAAGCTCAGAAAGGCTAAGGAAAAGGCTGACAGGGCTCGCCCCTATTTCAATGCCCTTTATGACACTATGTGCGAAATACAGGCGGAAAATCCCAGATTTCTCTCCCCCTTTACTCGAAAGTCGGGGGAGGGTAAGTCACTCCTTGTTGTCATTGCAGGCGACAGAGGTCTTGCAGGCGGCTTTAACAACAACGTTTTTAAGCTGGTCCAGGCAAGAATTGACGAGCTTGGCGGCAGGGACAAGGTGGATATTCTTCCCATCGGCAAAAAAGCGGTGGAATTCTACGAGAAACGCGGCTACACTCTTATGGCTCAGTATCAGAACATCTGCGAGAGCATTAAGATAGTGGAGGCGGAGGAGATCGCAGAATCTATCGTGGAGCCTTACATCAAGGGTGTTTACGAGAGAGAAGAGCTTTTTTACACCGAATTCGTTTCTCCCATTACTCAGACTGCCGTTTCCAGACAGCTGCTGCCCGTGGAGCTTAAAACAGAGCTGAAAAAATCCAAGGCTCTCCCCATTTATGAGCCTTCGGCGGGTGCGGTTTTCAATCACATCGTTCCCAGATATATCACGGGTATGATATTCGGCTCCTGCGTGGACAGCTTCGCTTCCGAGCAGGCGGCAAGACGTAATGCTATGGAAAACGCTTCGGACAACGCTTCCGAAATGATAAGCAGTCTCTCCCTTATGTATAACCGTGCAAGACAGGCTTCCATTACTCAGGAAATTACCGAAATTGTCGGCGGCGCTAACAGCGCTGAATAATGGCAATTACTATTTGTATAATTTTACTTTTGGTATTATACTTGATGTAAATTATACTGCTCGTATAAATTTTACCTAAGAAATGTTGCGCTTAGCAATGCGCCAAGGGCGCATTGTGTTAAGGGTTGCGACCCTTAACAATCCCGGGGAGAGGGGAACGCCCTCTATCGCAGGGCGTTCCCCTCTTGAAAACAGTCCACCGGACTGTTTTCAATTCACCCCTTTGCGGAGCTCCTCCGTAAAGGAGATTTCGCCCTCTGCGGAGGGCGACAAGGGGCGCCGCCCCCTTGACCCCCGCAAGCCTTTGAAAAGGCTTGAGCGAAACTTTTACCTTTAGGTTAACAAAGTAACATTAACGAGGTGATCACTTAATGCCGCAGAACAATGTCGGAAAGGTGGTCCAGATAATCGGAGCGGTGGTCGATATCCGCTTCGCAAAGGACTCCCTTCCGAATCTTCTCAATGCTATAGAAATCGAGCTTAACGGCAAAAAGCTGGTGTGCGAGGTGGCTCAGCACATCGGTGACGATGTAGTAAGATGTATCGCTATGTCGTCTACTGACGGTCTGGTAAGAGGTACGGACGCTGTTGACACAGGTTCTCCCATTACCGTTCCTGTCGGAAAGGAAACTCTCGGCCGTATCTTTAACCTCCTTGGTGAGCCTGTTGACAACAAGCCCGCTCCCGAGGCACAGGAGAGATGGGCTATCCACAGAGAGCCTCCCTCCTACGAGGAGCAGACCGCTTCCAATGAGATACTTGAAACAGGTATCAAGGTTATCGACCTTATATGTCCTTACCTCAAGGGCGGTAAGATAGGTCTTTTCGGCGGTGCGGGCGTTGGCAAGACCGTTCTTATCCAGGAGCTTATCAACAACATTGCCAATCAGCACAACGGTATTTCCGTTTTCACAGGCGTTGGCGAGCGCACACGTGAGGGAAATGACCTTTACAATGAAATGAAGGAGTCGGGAGTTCTTGACAAGACTGTTCTCGTTTACGGTCAGATGAACGAGCCTCCCGGAGCAAGAATGAGAGTAGGTCTTTCGGGTCTTACTATGGCGGAGTATTTCCGTGATGTTGAAGGTCAGGACGTGCTTCTCTTTATCGACAACATCTTCCGTTTCACTCAAGCAGGCTCTGAGGTTTCCGCTCTGCTGGGTCGTATGCCCTCAGCCGTTGGTTATCAGCCTACTCTGGCAACGGAGATGGGCGCTCTCCAGGAGCGTATCACATCTACAAACAAGGGTTCCATCACCTCCGTTCAGGCGGTTTATGTGCCTGCGGACGACCTGACTGACCCTGCTCCCGCTACTACATTCGCACACCTTGACGCAACCACCACACTTTCCCGTTCCATTTCCTCGCTGGGTATTTATCCTGCGGTGGATCCTCTGGACTCCACTTCAAGAATCCTTTCTCCCGAGATCGTGGGTCACGAGCATTACGAGGTGGCAAGAGCGGTTCAGAACATTCTCCAGAGATACACCGAGCTGCAGGATATCATCGCTATTATGGGTATGGACGAGCTTTCCGACGAGGACAAGCTGACCGTTTCCAGAGCGAGAAAAATTCAGCGTTTCCTCTCTCAGCCCTTCAGTGTTGCTGAGCAGTTTACGGGTATGAAGGGCAAGTATGTGCCTATCAAGGAGACTATCAGAGGCTTTAAGGAGATAATCGAGGGTATGCACGATGATCTTCCCGAGTCCGCTTTCCTGTTCGTGGGCACTATTGACGAGGCTGTGGAAAAAGCTAAGCAGTCGGGTAACTGAGGAGGCAGAGCATAATGGCTACACCCTTTCAGCTTACGGTCATAACTCCCGAAAAGACCTTCTTTGACGGGGAGACCACTCAGATAATCGTCCGCACCACTGAGGGCGATATCGGTATTCTGGCAAATCACACAAGTCTTGTGGCAAGTCTGCCTTCGGGTCCTCTGAAAGTTATGCAGGCAAGCGGCGAATACCGCCTTGCTGCGGTCTCGGCGGGACTTATCAAAGTGGGCGGCAACAAGGTAAATATCTTTGCGGACGCTGTTGAATGGGCGGACGAGATTGACATTGAATGGGCTAAACGCTCCGAGGAAAACGCTAAGCAGCGTATCGCTGCCAAAAACAGCGAGAGAGACCTTGACCTTGCTGAGCTTAAACTCAAGAGGGCGCTTAACAGAATCAATGTTCATAATACTTTGATGAAATAATAATGTCTGATACTAAACGCCATTAGAATTATGGAGAATAAATCGCTGCAAAAGCTTGCATATATGGATTTTGCGGCGAGAGATTCCCATAATTCAATAGGTGTTTAGTATCAAGCTGCTCTTGGCGATATTTTCGTCGGGGGCAGCTTTTGGTTTTCGGGAAATTTTGTGATAAAGAAACGGGGAGAAGCAATGCGAACTGAAAATGTTGAGCTTACTGTCTTATGCTTGATACATAAAGATGAAGAATATTTATTACAGAACAGAATAAAAAATGATTGGAAGGGGTATACACTTCCGGGAGGACATATTGAACCGGGAGAATCTATTGTTGATGCCGTTGTCAGGGAGATGAAAGAAGAAACAGGTCTTACAATTTTTAACCCTCACTTATGCGGCGTAAAACAATTTCCGATTGAAAACGGCAGATATATTGTGTTTCTTTTTGAAACAAACCAATTTGAAGGCGAATTGAGAAGTTCTGATGAAGGAAAAATGTATTGGGTAAAAAAATCAGAATTGCCAACAATAGATCTGGTGAATGATTTTTATGATCTGCTAAGTGTTATGCTTGATAAAAATTTGTCTGAGTTTCAATATGTAGTCGATGGAGAAGAATGGAGAATTGTAAAGAAATAATCAATTTCCATTTTTTTGAATATTTACAGAAAGGAACATTGCTATGACCGACAACGAACTTATGGAACTTGCAGAAAAAGCCTGCGAGAATGCTTATGCGCCCTACTCCAAATTCAAGGTGGGAGCGGCTCTCCTTACATCTGACGGACGGGTGTTTACGGGGTGTAATGTGGAAAATTCCTCCTACGGGGCGGGGATTTGCGCCGAGAGAACTGCTGCTGTCAAGGCGGTTTCCGAGGGTGCGGTGAGTTTTTCTGCAATTGCAATTGCAAATGCGGGGGGCGGACTTACCTTTCCCTGCGGTATTTGCAGGCAGTTTTTAAGCGAATTTGCGGAAGAGGGTTTCCGTATTATTTTGCGAAATGACAAGGGTAGCCTTGAGATTTTCACCCTTGAGGAGCTTATGCCACACAGTTTTAAATTATAATATGTGCTTTTTCGGGGGAATTTATATATCTCCCGAAAAATTTTTCCATAAACACTTGACAAATCAGAAACGTTGTGATATAATTCATATTAAACAGATAGGAAATATCTATATTTAACATTTAAAACATCAGAAAGGCGGATACATATGAAGGTTTATAAGAAGATCACCGACCTTATCGGTCACACACCCCTGCTGGAGCTTGAGAATATCGAGAAGGAGGAAAAGCTTGAGGCTAAAATTTATGCAAAGCTCGAGTATTTCAATCCCGCAGGCAGCGTTAAGGACAGAATTGCCAAGGCTATGCTGGAAGATGCCGAGGCTAAGGGCGTTTTGAAGCCCGGCAGCACCATTATCGAGCCTACAAGCGGAAATACGGGCATCGGTCTTGCTTCGGCAGCTGCGGCTAAAGGCTACAAGCTCATTATCGCAATGCCCGAGACCATGAGCGTGGAGCGCAGAAAGCTTATGAAGGCATACGGCGCTGAGCTTGTCCTCACCGAGGGCGCAAAGGGTATGAAGGGCGCTATTGCTAAGGCTGAGGAGCTTGCAAAGGAAATTCCAAACAGCTTTATTCCCTCTCAGTTCTCAAATCCCGCTAACCCTGCGGCTCACGAGAAATCTACAGGCGTTGAGATATGGGACGACACCGACGGTACTGTTGATATTTTCGTTGCAGGCGTCGGCACAGGCGGTACTATCTCGGGTACTGGAAAATATCTGAAATCCAAAAATCCCAATGTTAAGGTAGTTGCTGTTGAGCCTGCTTCATCTCCCGTTCTTTCCAAGGGTACGGCAGGTCCTCACAAAATTCAGGGCATCGGTGCAGGCTTTGTTCCCGACACTCTTGATACTAAAATTTATGATGAAATACTCCCTGTTGAGAATGATGACGCTTTTGAGACAGGCAGAAGAATTGCCAAGACTGAGGGCGTTCTGGTTGGCATTTCCTCGGGTGCGGCTCTTTATGCGGCTATACAGCTTGCTAAGCGCCCCGAAAACAAAGGCAAGACCATTGTTGCTCTTCTCCCCGACACAGGCGAGAGATATCTTTCTACGGCTATGTTCTCGGAATAAGGCTTGACAAATTTATAGTTTTATGCTATACTAAAAACAAAGAAGCAGCCAAATAGACGGCGTGCCTCCAAGAACAGATTATGTCTCTAACGTAATGTTAGAAATGACCGCTCAAGGTTGCGACTTGGGCGGTCAGTCTTTTTTATTGCGTCTGTAATTCAGAATATCTATGATAAGGCGTATTACTTCAACGACAAGCGTTGACAACGCACATATTTCGAGTATCGTCATATACGTCTGCACCTCCTTTCCCATGGAGATTTTGCAAGTGGAAAGAGGAGACATCACCGCCTACCGTAATGGCTGCTTCAATGTGATACAATATGTACCGAGTTTATTATACATTATCCGACATTATATGTCAATTACAATTCGGTTACAATCATTTCCTTTTCGGCTTCTTTGGCTTCGGCTCGGGCAATTCATCGTACATTTCGGTGAAAAGCTGTGTAAGAAGCTCTCTGTTATCCGTATCCTCCACAAGCAGCATGGGCTTTGCGCCATCGTATGGCGGCTCCATGGCTGCACCGGGAAGAAGCTTTTTTGCCGCATTTACGGGCTTTACAAGAAGCCTGTCATCGCATAAATATGCGGCTATCTTTCCGTGATAATAAACGATATATTCGCCCATCATTGATTTGTATGTGATATCCTCAAGTCCCGAAAGGCTGTCCAGGATATATTCGAGATAAGTCTTGCTTGTTGACATAAACGCTCTCCTTTACAGAATTGCCTTAACGATAAGCCCGATAATTATCAGCCATATGATTATTATAGGCAGAGAATAATACCACCGCTTTTTGGGCGACACTCTGCCCTCGGCGGCTTTTTTTGCGCATTCCGCCAGCACGTCATTTGGGATCAGCTTTACAGCTATGGCGATAAGTCCCGAAAGGATAAGCACATCGTCAAGGTAGCCCAGAACGGGGATAAAATCGGGAATAAGGTCAATGGGGGACAGGGCATAGCCGAGAGCTGCTCCTGCCGCTATTTTTGCCGCAAGTGGCGTGTCCTTGTGACCGAGAGCTAAGAAAACTGCGGGGATATAGTCTTTGAGGATAGCCGCACGCTGTTTCAGGGTGAGCTTATCGTTTATGGCTTCACCGAATTCCTCCCAAACGGCGGTTATGTGGGAGCAGGCAAATTTAATGTGATACCACTTCCGCTCATCGTCTTCGATGTTTATTTCCGCCAAAAGCTCATATCCTCCGTCACATTCCTGCACCGTGAGTGAGAAAATATCCATATCTCCGCCGCCGCAAAGCCGTTTCTCAAGTGCGGAAAGCTCGCTTTTGTAAAGCTGCCTGTCCTTATTTGTTCTGACGGCATTGTCCTTGACGTTAAAGACAGATATTCCGTGAAGAAGGGCGTTTTTTATACGGAAGTCCGAAAGGGTGAGCCATAGCTTCGGAATATGGCATTTTTTTCCCGTATTATTTCCCGGGGCGTTCTGTTCGGCGGTGCAGCCCGAAATGCAGATAACAAGGTCTTTTTCGTTTATCCGAACGGAGCTTATGTCGGAATGTGTAAAATCAAAATAGTTTATCTCGGTATTTTCGGAGGAGTATTTCATATTGTGGCACCTGCAAATTCCCTTTCGCCTACTATAACGGGGCTTTCGATGTAGCTTACCCGACGTTCTCTTCTGTTAACGCTTATTTCGGGCTCATTTCCCATTAGCCTTTCAAGGGCAATTCGGGGAATATTCACATCAGCAGCAAGGCAGGAAAGCTGGACGCCTCCCGACATTCGGGTGTTTACCTCCAGCAGATATGGCTTTCCCTCGTGATATTTAAGCTGAACGTTGCAGGGCATTTTAAGTCCCGAGTGCTGTAAGAATTCCTCGCAGAAGCTTACTATCTCGTCCTCGTATTTTACGGTGTAGATACGTCCCTGAGACTTGTAGCGGGGAATGATAATGCTGCCGCCCTCTCTGTAAAGGCAGTCGGCGCTTACCTCCACTCCCGTAAGATAGGGCATCATCAGAAGGGGCTTTGAAAAATCGTAATCCGAGAGAATTGCCTCTGCATTTTCATAGCTTAGCTTCATTCCGGGAGCCTTGTAAAGTCCGCCTGCGTCGCTCATAAAATTGTCGATGACACGAAAGCTCACCGCTCCCTCATCGGCTGAAAATTTGAAGCAGGCACGTTCATACTCCGCCGTTATTGCCTTATACGCCTGCCTGAAATCCTCAAGGCTCCTGACCTCAAAGCGCAGGGGAACATATTCGGGAGCAAAGCTTTCAAACCATTTGTATGCCTGTGCCTTGTTTCGGAGAGTATCAAGCATTTGGGGGTCGGTGTCCATAAGGAGCTTCACGCCTATTTTATCAAATAAATGTGCATTTTCGGCAATAACTCCCATTCCACGACGGGGAACGAACACATCTGCATTATGCTTTTGGCAGAAGTCCAAACAGAAGGACACGTATTCCTCCTCGGGCAGCTCGGGCTCGGTATACCATTCATCACAGGCAAGTCCCACAACGCTATGTGGATTGCTGCTTGAGCCGATAATAATATCTTCCTCGCCTTTCATCAGATTTATTATATGATAAGCGGTGCTGAACCAGTGGTTGAACCATATCCTCATGATTATTTTATTCCTTTCTCGAGAGTTTTGTGGTTTTCGTCAGAAAAACAAAACTCGGTTTGAAAATCTCTGATTTTCAAACATTCTCCTTTGACATAATGCGTCTTGCTATGACATTATTTTACCACCATGAAAAATTTATGTCAAGTCGAGAATGATTTGCTGTTTTTGCGGTTGTATGAAAATCGTTAAAAAATTTAAATGTTTATAAAGAATGCTATCCCAAAATATGTTATAATTTTTTTAGGGATAAACAATACAAAAATACAATATACGAGGAGAATGCACTATGAAATACAGAAAAACAGCGGCATTACTGTCATTTGCCCTTGCTTTCGGAACATTTGCAGTCCTTCCCGAAAGCATTTCGGAAAGCCTTGATATCGGCATAACCGCTGAAGCTGCTTCGGACGATCATTATTTTATAGGCGATTATTTTATAAAAAAAGAAAGTGACGGGATAGACTATATTGTTTATTACTCAGGTCCGGGCGGAGATATCACGCTGCCTGAGGGTGTGGCTGTGGGAAGCTATGCTTTCTCTGATAATGACACCATCACAAGCATTACCATACCAAAGGGATTTCCGCAGAACGCTTCTATCGGAGAATACGCTTTCAGCAAATGCATAAATCTGAAAAAGCTGGTTATTGAAAGTCCCATTTCTATTGGCGAAGGCTCATTTTACAATTGTATCAACCTTAGAACCGTAGAATTAAAGGGCGGCGTAAGTGACAGGATCGGCAGAGAAGCTTTTTTCACCTGCTATAATCTGAAAAAAGTATCTATCGGAGAAAATAAAAACGACAGCTTTTATATTGATAATGCAGCCTTTTATGACTGCTTCGCCCTCAGCTCTGTAAACATTCCCGAAAGCTGCTCGGAAATAAAAGGCACAGCATTTATGAACTGCTGCGGACTCACGGAGGTACGTATTCCCGAAAAAACAATATTCACCCCCGACGGAGTATATCATATGGGTTATATCCACGGCGCAGAATCATACTTTCTTGCTCGCAGTGACTGGAAAAAAAATCAGGTCACCAAGCTTGCCGACGGAAATACCACATTATATGAAATGAAGGCCAAACCGAAGGAAGATCGGTCTCTGAGAAAGAACTTTGTGGCTGTAACTGCTCAAAAGATTACTCTCATAGTAACAAAAGGCTCCGACGCAGAGAGATATGCAAAGGAAAACGGCATAGCATACAAGTATGATGACTCCTCTTCCGTAAAGCTTGCCGCTCCCTCAGACTTCAAAGTCTCCAAAACAAATAACAGTATAACTCTGAGCTGGAGTAAGGTCGAGGGTGCAGACGCATACACCATTTATTTGTTAAATGAAGAGACAGGAAAATTTGAAAAGTATAAGACTGTCAAGAGTGAAAAATGCACCGTCAGCGGTCTTAAAAATGACACTTCTTATAAATTCAAGGTCACGGCGCTTGTAAAGGAAAACAACACATACCAAAAGGGCGGGACCTCTTATGTAAAGTAAGTAATTATGTAAAGAAATTGATAAAAACAATGGAAACAAGCCAATAAATCAACCAATTTCTTTACATAATACTTCATAGATAATTAAAGAGATTTCAGCCAATCAAGCAAGTCATTATCCTTTTTC
>JAGAJF010000114.1 GCA_017829005.1 Oscillospiraceae bacterium
AAAGCTAACAAGAGAAAGATTATGATTGGCAGAAGCTAAGGCGCTCTCTCTTATCTCAGTTACCGAATCGGGTATTGTTATGGTGCGAAGATATGGACAGTTCCACATTGCTTTGCGTTCTATAATCTCCGTTCCCTCCGGGACAGTGTATTCACGGCGTCTGTCGTCTTGTGCATAAGCTATCAGTCGTTTACCGTCCTTGCTGAAAACAACATTGTCAATACATTTCAGATACTTATTTTCGCTGTTTACATCGAACTCCTTAAAATCACAGCTGCCGTCTATATCCACAACATCAACGCCGTTAATACTGTCGGGTATCTTAATAGTCGCATAGAGATATTCTTGACCATCGCCTACCCATTCTATGGTATAGCCGCTTTTTTTGCTGCCCGACCACCACCAGCTTCGGATATTGGGTATACTAAACTCTTCAATGTCCTCATAATAAAGGTCATAGCCCGTGTATTTGCCGTCCCCCACCTCCGATTCAGAGCCTTGGCTATATAAGGCTACAGGTGTATGGTCTATGAGTATGTCACCTGTTTCCGGATTATAAGTTGTCCAATAATATTCACCGGTCTCCGGATAATACTCAATATAATCATAGCCAAAAACATTAACAACATTTAAAGACATATAAATCAGTATTGAAGCTGCCATAGCTGTTATTATCTTTTTCACTTTACAAAACTCTCCTTTCCGGGTTTACAGTATGTTTTTCCGTAATATCGGTAGAAATATTCGCCGCCATTTGCATCTTTGCATAATTCAATCACATGATTTAATTATTCAGAAAAAAGCTCTGTCAGTCAAACACTATCTTCAATCTGTCCTCGGACACTCCGAGACCCATAAGAAAAGTCCTTCCGAAATCCATTAAGAGCTTATGAGCCTCATCCCTGCCGCATTTAACGGCTCCCGAGGAAATAAGGGTAACAAGTCCCTGAGTGTATATCACCGCCGACTGCATAAATCTGCCCGCGTCGTTGATATCAATGCCGAATTTCTCCGCCAGCCTGCCTGCCAGTTCTGCATTTTTCGTATCCTCGAAAATAAAGCCAAGCCCGGCAGATGAACGTGTCCCTGCCTCGTCAAGCTGTAAAAATCTTACAAGCTTAGGCTCGTCAAACGCCATGTCAACGTACACCCTGCCGATATGGAAAAAATCCGTCAGAGGGTCGCCCGAATTCAGAGCCATTTTGCCGTTCACATAATCAAGCGCATACCCTGCAAGCTCGGAACGGAAGCTTTCCATATTTCCGAAATGCCATGCCACAGGCTGAGTGGAACAGCCTGCCTCCTTTGAAAGAGTGGTTATGTTAATGGAGGAATAGCCGTCCTTTATCAGAATTCGGAGACCCGTCTGCAAAAGCTTTTCCTTTGGTATGCGAACACTTCTCCCCATTTTAGTACCTCATTTCATTAAAGCAATCAAGTGCATAATATTATTATACCATATCTACAGGATTTGTCAAGGACGAAGCAAAACGGCAGTCAGGCATAAGCGGTTTTGATTTTAATCTGATTTTAACCTAAATATAATGATAAATATAGCGAAGATACCACCCATTGCTATTGACAATTCCCTCCTTTTGGAGTATAATTCAAAATAAGCGCATATCGGCTATTGAAACCGAATGTGAAAATTGTCAGAATAAGAAAGGACGCTTTGTATGCAAGTTAAAGAAAAGCCTTTGAGCGCCGTCCCCAAGGGACTGACCCAAAGCGAAGCAGAGGAAAGCCGTAAGAAAAACGGCGCCAACACCCTTACTCAGATACCCCCCGACCCCCTTTGGAAAAAAATTCTGGAGGGATTTAAGGACCCCATGATAATGATACTGCTTGTAGCCCTTGTGGTGCAGGTAGTTCTCTTCTTCCTGGGACAAGCCGAATGGTTCGAGCCTGCGGGAATACTCGTTGCAATTATGATAGCAAACGGCGTTTCCGCTGTCAGCGAAAGCAAGCAGGAGGGCAAGGCGTCAGCCCTCAAGGCAGAAGAAGAAGCCAAGGAGACCGCCAAGGTCATTCGTGACGGAAAGCTTACCGAGATACACGTAAGCGACGTTGTTGTGGGCGATATCGTATATCTCCAGGCAGGCGACAAGCTCCCTGCGGACGGCGAGCTTGTAATGGGCGCAATAAAGGTGGATCAGGCTGCTCTTAACGGCGAGACCGAGGAAGCCGAAAAGCTCCCCGATGAAAGCGGCGAGGGCTATGATACAAAGGATCTTCTCAATAAGCACTACGCATACCGTGGAACAGTTGTCTGCGGCGGCGAGGGCTATATGGAGATAAAGGTGGTAGGCGACAAGACACTCTTCGGTGAGCTTGCTCTCGAGGTGCAGGAGGACACAAGAGAAACTCCTCTCCAGGTAAAGCTCAGCCACCTTGCAAAGCAGATATCCACCTTCGGCTATGTGGGCGCTATATGCATCGTTGTGGGCATTATGGCAAAGACCCTCATCACAGGCGAGATACCTCAGGACTTCTTCGGATGGATTCGCCTTATTATGGACGCTGTTACCGTAGCCGTAACAATTATCGTATGTGCCGTTCCCGAGGGACTTCCTATGCTCACCTCCATTCTCCTCTCCTTCCAGAGCCTCAGAATGGCAAAGGATAACGTCCTTGTAAGAAAGATAAACGGTCTGGAGACCGCAGGAAGCCTGAGCATTCTTTTCAGCGACAAGACAGGCACCATCACCGAAGGCAAGCTTTCCGTAGTTGAGCTTTCCTCGGGCGACGGCAGCCTTTACGACAGCTTTGACAAGATACCCGCTCCCCTTGCAGATGACATCATCATCGGTGCAGGCGTTAACAACAGCGCATCTGCAGCCGACGGCAAGGTAATAGGCGGAAACAGCACCGACCGTGCCCTTATGACCTATCTTATGGAGGCAGGCGAGGCTGAGAGCATTACAAAGGACAATGTTTTAAGTTTCAGCGCATTCGACTCCAACAAGAAATGCTCCAGCGTGACCGTTTCCGAAAACGGAAATGCAGTTACATACATCAAGGGAGCACCCGAAAGACTTCTTGAAAGATGTGACTCCTATGTTGATGAAAAGGGCGAGGTAAAGCCCCTTTCGGACAAGAAAGCCCTTATGGACTATATCGACACCCAGGCTTCAAGGTCAATGAGACTTTTAGGCGTTGCAAAGAAAAACGGCGAATCCGACGAGGGAACGGTCACACTCGTATGTCTCCTCAGTATCCGTGACAACGTGCGTAAGGAAGCCGTTGACGCTATCAAGGAAGTACAGAACGCAGGCATTCAGGTGGTTATGGTAACAGGCGACAGAAAGGAAACCGCCGTAGCCATTGCCAAGGAAGCGGGACTTCTCACCTCCGACACCGATATTGCACTCACAAGCTCTGAGCTTGCGGAAAAGACCGACGATGAGCTGAAGGCACTTCTTCCTAACCTGAGAGTAGTTTCCAGAGCCCTCCCCACCGACAAGAGCCGCCTTGTAAGAGCCGCACAGGAATTAAACCTTGTTGTAGGTATGACAGGCGACGGCGTAAACGACTCCCCTGCCCTCAAGAAGGCAGACGTTGGCTTTGCAATGGGCAGCGGTACAGAGGTTGCAAAGGAAGCGGGAGACATCACCATTCTCGACGACAATTTCTCTTCCATTGAAAAGGCTATCCTTTACGGCAGAACAATGTTCAAGAGCATACGCAAGTTCCTTATCTTCCAGCTCACCGTAAACGTGGCTGCCGTTCTCACCTGCTTCATTGGTCCTCTTATGGGTGAAAATGTGATGATGACCGTTATCCAGCTCCTCCTTGTAAACCTGGCAATGGACACCCTTGCGGCTATTGCATTCGGCAGCGAGCCTGCTCTCAAGGAATATATGAAGGAGCAGCCCGTTCCCCGTTCCGCAAGCATCGTAAGCAAGAATATGATGACGGAAATAATCATTTCCGCACTTTACATCACCGCAGTATGTCTCTGCATAAGATTTGTCCCCGCTATCCGCACACTCTTCGGCGGCGTGGACGACACCTACCTCAAGTCCGCAGTATTCGCCACCTTTATGATGGCAATTACCTTCAACGGCTTCAATGCGAGAACCTCTCATATGAACCCCTTTGAGGGAATTGGCAGAAACAAGAATTTCATCTATGTTATGCTGTCCATCTTCGCACTCCAGTTCATCTTTGTCACATTCGGCGGCGAAGTGCTGAGCGTTGAAGCTTTAAATCCCCTCACATGGCTCGTATGCATCGCACTTGCATTTATGGTAATTCCTATCAATATGATTAGAAAGGCTTTTACAAAGGGCGAATGAGCCTGACTGAACAATGATTATCCCCTGCTTTTCCGCTTGGAGAAGCAGGGGATTTTTTTCAGCTTATCATTATTTCGTGTATCTTGTTTTCGATCATATCCGCTAATTTTTCTCCCGAATTTTGGGCAGCTTTATTTTCAAGCATATTTTTCATTTCAGTCAGTTCGCTGTTTCGCTTTCTGAGCTTTTGCAGGTCATTCCATATCAGACTTAACGCCAGATTATGAACAAGATACCTTATCTCGTCATCGTCCACAAAGCCCATTTTTTGATACCAGTCATAAGCAGGTCTTGACTTGTATGTTTCAAGGGTAATAAAAGCATTTTTGTGGAATTTCTCAAAGAACATATTGAGCATTGCCGTACCGTGTCCCTGCCTCTGGTACAGGGCTTCTACAGCGCAAAGCTCAATATATACCGAAGGCTCGGCGGATAAAGAGGGCTTTTCTATGGCAAGTATCACACCCACAGCCGTTTCACCCGAATAAAACATAAGAGCGTGCTTGTCCTTGTCATAAATAAAGGGCTGCAGATATTTTTCGAAATCGTAAAATTTCAGATGTTCATCGGAGACCGAAAATGCGGAAATGTATATCTCCTTGAACCTGTCAATGTCTTTTTCCGTAATTTCCTCAAGTCTGTATTCGGTCATCTCGGAACAGACAGGCGGTCTGCACGATATGTCACTGTCATTCTCCTTACAAATCCCTCTCCCGTCAAAAAGTTCACTTACATTCATTTTCATTTTCCTTTCTGCACAACTAATTCGGAGCGATCTGCCCCCATATACCTCTTATCATGGCAATAAATGTAAAAAACAGCCTCAAGCGGCTCGGGAAAGACCTTGTCACGTATCTCGAAGCCTGCCCGCTTGCCGTATTTCCTGCTTTTGTAAAGCCAGCCCTCGTGGTGAAGGATAATATTTTCCTTGCTTCGGTAAAACCGCCACTCCCCCGCACCCGTGGTAATGCTCACCGCCTTTTCGCCTGCCCTGCAGCCCATTCCCAGCCTTTCGCACATTTTTTCAATGGCACAGGTGTCCCAGCTGCCCTCGGACAGACCCTCTGCGCAGGGATTACAGCAATTGCATGGAGTCATACCCATCATTCGCCCCTCATGGTAATCATACAGCCCCAAAAGCTCGTCTGAAGCTTTTCCCGAAATAAATCTGCACCCGGGGCGGTGAAAAACTGCCCTGTTTTTTACTGCATAGTACATAAAACCGCTCCTTTCCCGGAAAATTTTCCCTTTTTATAATTATATCTCCCCACCTGTGTAAAAATCGTTACAGCAGAGCTGTTTACAAAAAAATTCAGAAATCCCTTGACAAATGTTAATTATTGTGATATACTAAAGTAAATTAAATACCCCAAACCGCAGAAGCGGAGATAACGGCAGGTATGACCTCACAGAGAGCTTGGGACGCTGGGAACCGGGCAGGATACAGCTTGTCAAATGGACCGCCGAGGGCTGAGAGGAAATGGCAGAAAAATGTCAGAGTATTCTCAGACGTGTGGGCATACGTTAGTTGCCGGGGATATGTCAGTATCCTGCTAAGAGCGCAGCCGGGCTGCGAATCAAGGTGGTACCGCGGATAAATCGGATTTATTCGTCCTTGACGGAAAGTAATTTTCTGTCAGGGGCGTTTTTGTTTTCTGACGGAAAATATCGGCAGATAAATTTTATAAACGGAGGAAAAAGCTATGAACTTCAACGGAACAGAATTTGACACCTACTTCAAGAACTACCCCGACAGCAATGGATATTTCGGCAAATACGGCGGTGCATATATCCCCGATGAGCTGAAAAAGGCTATGGACGAGATAACAGAGGCATATTTCACCATCTGCAAATCCAGCAAATTCATCGGCGAGCTTCGCAGGATAAGGAAGGAATTTCAGGGCAGACCCACTCCCGTTTCCTATCTTGAGAGACTTTCGAACAGTCTGGGAAATGTTCAGCTTTACGTAAAGCGTGAGGACCTTAACCACACAGGCGCTCACAAGCTCAATCACTGCATGGGCGAGGGTCTGCTCGCAAAATACATGGGAAAGAAGAAGCTCATCGCTGAGACCGGCGCAGGTCAGCATGGCGTAGCTATCGCTACCGCAGCTGCCTATTTCGGCATGGAATGCGACGTTTACATGGGCGAAGTTGATATCGAAAAGCAGCATCCC
>JAGAJF010000115.1 GCA_017829005.1 Oscillospiraceae bacterium
CCCTCATCAATTACAAATGACAATGGTATTTTATCAAAGCTGCCCGTGGTAAAAAATGCGGTAAAGAGCCTTAAAAAGCTTGCAGAACGTTACAGCAAAGCCGAGGTTCAGATAGACAAAATAGAAGCCGCTCTTGAAAAATCAAGAATGGATATGCTCAAAGACATCAGCGTTTTTGATATAATGTACAAGCAGAATCTTGACTGCTTCCGTGAGCTGGGACTTTACATTCAGGCAGGAAAAGAACGTGTTGAGGAGATAAAAACGGAAACTGTCCCAACGCTGAGAGCCGAGGCACAGGCAAGCGGAGACCCCATGGACGCACAGCTTGTACGGGATTTTGAGGACGAGGTTGACAGGTTTGAGAAGAAAATTTACGACCTTGAGCTGAGCCGCACAATAGCCGTTCAGACCGCTCCGCAAATAAAGATGATACAGAATAACGACCGTGTTCTGGTAGACAAAATTCAGACCGCTGTGCTGAATACGATACCCATCTGGAAAAGTCAGTTTGTAATTGCAATGGGGCTTAACAATCAGCAGCGAGTGCTGAAAATGCAGCGTGAAATTACCGATACCACAAATAAAATGCTTATAAAAAATTCCGAGCTTCTGAAAACAAACACGGTGGAAACCGCAAGGGAATCCAACCGCGGGATAGTTGATATTGAAACTCTGCAAAAGGTAAATCAGAATCTTATAAGCACCATTGAGGAAACTATCCAAATACAGAAGGACGGCAGCAGGCAGCGTGCGGAGGCTGAAAAGGCTCTCGGAAAAATTGAGGATGAGCTGAAAAATAAGCTTATTGAAATAATGAGAAATTGAAAATTTGTTTGTAATATTGAAAAGACCGCTCGGGAGAACGGTCTTTTGCTTTTTAAAAGGATTTTACACAGATTATACAATAATTTGATTTTAGATTTTACACAAGGAGGATATAATTATTGATGTATACAATAAACAAGATAATATGGAGGAAATTATGAACGAGAACGTTAAGATCATTTTCGGGCTTGTGGGCGGACTTGCCATGTTCCTTTACGGAATGAACAGTATGAGTGACGCCCTCCAGAAGGCTGCGGGAGAGAAAATGAAAAAGGTACTGAGCTTTCTCACAAAAAATCCCATAATGGGAGCTCTTGCGGGTGCACTTGTTACGGCAGTTTTGCAGAGCAGCTCCGCAACTACCGTTATGGTCATAGGCTTTGTCAGTGCAGGACTTATGACTCTCCCACAGGCAATTTCTGTTATATTCGGTGCGAATATCGGAACTACAATGACGGCTCAGCTTATGGCATTTAAGATAAGCAACTACATTTATCCCATTATTTTCGTTGGCTTTATGCTGTACTTTGTGTCTAAAAGTGAAAAGGTAAAAAATGTGGGAATGGTCATCTTCTCCTTCGGACTTCTTTTCGAGGGTATCGAAATAATGGGCGGAGTTATGAAGCCGCTGGCGGGAAGCCCCATTTTCACTGACCTTATGGGCAAGGTGGCTGAAATACCCGTGCTTGGAATACTTCTGGGTGCTGTTATGACCGTTGTGGTGCAGAGCAGCTCCGCAACGATCGCTGTTCTTCAGAATTTCGCTTCACAGGCAGGTCCCGACGGAGTTACAAGCGTTATAGGTCTTGCGGGAGCTATCCCCATTCTGCTGGGCGATAACATCGGTACCACAATTACCGCTCTTCTCGCATCTATCGGACAGTCAAAAAATGCAAAACGCACAGCTATTGCACACAGCGTATTCAATATCAGCGGAAGTATTCTCTTTGCTTTCCTTATCCCTGTGCTGGCAAGATTCGTGCAGTTTATTTCCCCTAAGGGAAACGAGGTGGACGTTATCGCAAGGCAGATCGCAAATGCGCACACCACATTTAATATTGTCTGCACACTTATATGGCTGCCGCTTATTCCCGTAATGGTCAAGATAGTGAATTTTATTGTGAGGGGCGAGGACAAGAATATTTTTGCGGATTCAAAGCCAAGATTTCTTGATGAAAAGCTCATCGGTCAGCCTGTTGCGGCAATGTTTCTGGTATCCGAGGAGATAAAGCGCCTTTCCGAATTCGGCACAGAGCTGCTAAAAAAAACAAGAGCGCTTTTTGATAACGGAAACTCTGAGGTAGTTCGTGCCGATTTCGGAAGAGATTACGGTACGGTAAAAAATCTTCACGACAGCATTTCCTCATACATAACCAAAATGCTTTCAAGCGGAAATCTCACAGAAGCTCAGTCGGAACAGACAGCGGGACTTTTGTTTGTAACAAACAATATCGAGCGTATCTCCGACCGCTGCTATGATATGTCCGAGGTGCTGAATAAGCTGTCGGGAAAGAAAAAAGGACTTTCGGAAACGGCAGTTTCGGAGCTTGGAGAGTGCTTTGATATTGCGGACGAGCTTTTCTTGAAGGCGATGCAGTCGGTGGAAAACGGCGATAAGGACATTCTGAAAAAAATATCAAAGGGCAAGGAAAAAATGCGTAAAACTCAGAAAAAGCTGAACAAGGCGCACCTTACAAGAGTGAAAAAGAATGACTGTGACGCAGGGCTTACTCCCGATTATGCGCAGATACTTCACAGTCTTGACAGAATTGCGGATAACTGCATTGGAATTGCGGAAGAAGCTGCGGACAACATCTCCTTCGTTGACCTGAAATCGGAAGCTGAAGCTGTGGAAGAGAATATCCTCGGAGGTGCTCAATGCGTAACCGTTTGATGATTTGTGCAGTTCTTTGTGCTTCTCTTGCGCTGTCTGCCTGCTCTGTAAAAAATGAGCTGCCCGACCTGTCGGGAATGGGTGAGATAACCGTTATTTCCCGTGAAGAAGGCTCGGGAACAAGAGATGAATTTGAGAATATTATCGGGACAAACGGGGGCGGAACGAAAAATATTGCACTATCCACCGCCGAAGTTTCGGACATAATTTCAAATGATACAAATGCAGTCGGATACACCGCATACAGCACGGCGGAGCTGCCCAAAAGCGTGAAAGCTATATCCGTAAATGGCATATTTCCCACCGAGGAAAATATCGGCAGCGGAAAATATCCCTTGTGCAGAAGCTATTATCTTGCGTACAGCGGGGAATTGTCCGAAGCAGAAACGGATTTTCTTGCGTATGTAATGAGTGCGGGGCAGGCTGTTGCAGATGAAGAATGTGCTGCCGTAAAGAAAAGCAGCAGCTTTTTGTCGGACAAATCATCGGGAAATATCAAAATATGCGGCTCAACATCGATGGCTCCGCTCATTGAAAAAATGGCAGCGGATTACAAAGGCTATAACCCGAATGTAACTATTGAAATAACGGCGACAGACTCATCGGACGGACTTAACCTGGCAATACGAGGCGAATGCGATATTGCAATGTCCTCCCGTGAGCTTACCGATTATGAAAACGAGCTTCTTACCAAAAAAGCAATAGCAAGGGACGGAATCGCCGTAATTGTAAATGCGGAAAATCCCGTCAGCAACCTTTCAAATGAACAGATAAAGCAAATTTACGATAATAATGCGGAGAAATGGAGCGATTTAAAATGAGCAAATCGGCAGTATGCAAAAAGCAGGTCTATATGAACAGGGAAATTTCCTGGCTGAAATTCAACGAAAGAGTTCTTGAAGAAGCGGAGAGCGATAAAAATCCTCTTTGCGAAAGACTTTCCTTTGTGTCCATTTATCAGAGCAATCTGGACGAATTTTTTATGGTTCGTGTAGGTTCTCTTATTGACCAGATGCTTCTGGACAAGAATATCCGTGAAAACAAAACGGATATGACAGCAGGGGAGCAGCTTGACGCTGTGCTAGACAGGGTGCATACTCTGAACGAGCGCAAGGATCTTGTTTACGGAAAGCTCATGGGCAGGCTGGATGAGCATAACATTCGCATAGTTAATTTCAGAAATATCGGCAAGAAGGAAAATGAACATCTGGAAGAATATTTTAATTCGGAAATAGCACCCTTTCTTTCTCCGGTTATTGTTGGCGAAAGGCAGCCGTTCCCGTTTCTGAAAAACAAGGATATTTATGCGGCGGCTGTCCTTGAAAAGAAAAGCGGAAAGAAAAAAATCGGAATAATCCCCTGCGGCAGCGGAGTTATTCCCCGCCTTATCGAGGTGGGCAAAAACAGCGGTACATATATCCTTTCCGAAGAGCTGATATTGCATTTTGCGCCGCAGGTTTTCAAGGAATATACCGTAAAATCAAAATCACTTCTGCGTGTGACGAGAAATGCGGATATTGACACAGACGCACTTTATGACGAGGATCTTGATTACCGTGAATTTATGGAGGATATCATAAAGCAGAGAAAAAGGCTTTCTCCCGTTCGTCTTGAGCTTTCAAGGGAGCTTGACGAGGAGATCGTTGAGAAGCTTTGCAGATATATGGACATTGAGCGGAAGTATGTTTTCCGAAATATTTCTCCCCTTGACCTTTCCTTTGTATTTGATTTGCAGGATCATCTTCGTCAGAAGTCCGAGCTTTTCTATCCTAAGAGAATACCCCAGAAGTCGGCGCAGTTTATTGACGGCAGACCTATACTTGAACAGATAAAGGAAAAGGATAAGCTCCTTGCATATCCCTTTGACAGCATAAAGCCGTTTCTGAATATGCTTCACGAAGCGGCAGCCGATAAAGATGTGGTATCCATAAAAATGACACTTTACCGAGTTGCGAAAAACAGCGAAGTTGTCAATGCACTTATTGAGGCTGCCGAAAACGGCAAGGACGTGCTTGTGCTTGTTGAGCTTAAAGCAAGATTTGACGAGGAAAACAATATTGAATGGTCACGCCGTCTTGAAGCAGCGGGCTGTACTGTAATTTACGGTCTGAACGGTTTCAAGGTTCATTCAAAGCTGTGCCTTATCACGAAGAACATTATCGGAAATCCCGAGTATTACACACAGATAGGTACGGGAAATTATAACGAAAAAACTTCCCGTATCTATACCGACCTGTCCCTTATGACTGCCGACAGTATTATCGGAAAAAATGCAAATGATGTATTCAATGCTCTTGCATCCGACACGACTGTAAAATTCTCCGAAGCACTTCTTGTTGCGCCAAATTGTCTGCAAAACAGAGTAATTGAAATGATAGATGAGCAGATAGCTCTTGCCGAAAACGGAGAAGAAGCATATATCGGTGTGAAGATAAATTCTCTCACCGATAAGACCATAATTGACGAGCTTATCAAGGCTTCAAAGGCAGGCGTTAAAATAGAGCTTGCGGTCAGAGGAATATGCTGTCTTATCCCGGGCGTTCAAGGTGAAACGGATAATATAAAAGTAATAAGCGTTGTGGGACGTTTTCTTGAACATTCGAGAATTTACATTTTCGGCAAGGGTGAAGCTGCAAAAATCTATATTGCCTCGGCTGATTTTATGACCCGAAATACCCTCCGAAGAGTTGAGGTCGCTGCTCCCGTATATGATGACAGCATAAGAGAGCAGATAGTTTTTATGTTTGACACTATAATGTCGGATAATGTTCAGGCAAGAAAGCTCGGCAGTGACGGAAATTATATCCGTGTGGAAAATGACGGGGAGAAGGTAAACAGTCAGGAGCTTTTCTATGAAAAGGCTTATGAACAGGCAAAGACGGCGGAGCTTATCGGTGGGAAATGAATGGAAATATACAGGCTTGACGGAACTTTGATAGAAGCGGAGGAGTATGAAAATGATAATTGCCCCGCTGTTATTCTTACATCTTCCTCGGAAGCGGCAGGGGCACTGAAATTATCGGGAATGGAGCATGAGGGTGATTTTTCTTTGGACTGCATTGCCTTTTCCAAAATCGAAACTCAGAATGATTATCTTTTCGGAACGCTGTGTATTCCAAGACTTTTGGATATTGCTTCAAGCAGATATAGGATAATGCTGTTTATATGCCGCAGGAATATAGTTATTGTTGATGATTGCAGCTTTTCAAGAAATATTTTTCGCAAGCTTAAAAGCGGAGCGGGTAATCAGAAAATGACTGTGCAGCGTGTGATATGCTGTTTCTTTTCACAGATAATGCAGCGTGACACCGAGCTGCTTATGCAGAATGAGCAGAAAATAATGAAGCTTGAAGAAAAGATATCCGAGGGCAGGACAGACGGCTTTTTGGAAAACATTACGCCTGTACGAAAAGAGCTTCTTGTCCTGCGGAGCTATTACGATGAACTTCGTGATATGGGCAAGGAGCTTGAACAGGACGAGAATGAACTGTTTGACAAAAAGCAGAGAAAATATTTCGGCACAATTTTTGACCGTGCCGACAGGCTTATGAACAGGACAATATATCTGCTTGAATATGCGGGACAGGTGCGTGACGCATATCAGTCCCACATTGATGCAAAGCAGAACAGCAATATGACCTTTCTGACTGCGATATCGACCATATTCTTTCCCCTTACTCTGATAACCGGTTGGTATGGAATGAATTTTGAGAATATGCCCGAGCTTGAAAATGGGTATCCGTGGATAATTGGTGTAAGTATTGCTGTTTTGATGTTTTGTGTAATAATTTTCAAAAAAAAGAAAATGCTTTAAAGTTAATCATACATTAAGATTCGGTATGGCAGTGGATTTTGTAGGGAATAATCAATATACTGTACTGCCGTTTCCATTAAAGATTTTACGGGAATACTAAACGATAATAATGCTATCGTTTTACTGCACGCAATTTTGTTATTCCGTAAGAGCATACGGTTTACGCCGTATGCTCTTACTTTTTGGTAATGATTCCAAAAGCACCGTCAAGAATAGTTCCAAAACTTTTTGCAAATCAATGCTAAAAACTTGATATTTTCGAAAGTTTGTAGTATAATAAAGATAAAAGGAGCGTGAAAGCTGTGTTCAATGAGAGCCATAGTTTAAAGAAGCGTGATTTTTATCTTAATAAACTGATTGCTTTTCAGGATACCGAGCCTGTCAAGGTTATAACCGGCATACGCCGGTGCGGCAAATCCAGCCTTATGAAGCTGATGATACGTCATCTGCGTGAATGTGGAATATCCGATGAGCAGATCATCGCTATGAATTTTGAATCAATGGAATACCGTCCAATGGACGTTAAGTCATTCTATAATTATGTCTGCGAAAAAAAGCCCGCAGATAAAAAAGTTTATCTGTTCTTTGACGAGGTCCAGCGTATTGCAGAGTGGCAGGATGCAATAAATTCTTTCCGTGTAGACTTTCCCTGCGACATTTATATCACAGGCTCAAATGCATATCTGCTTTCCTCAGAATTTGCAACTTATCTATCGGGACGTTATGTAGAGATAAAAATGCTTCCGCTGTCCTTTAAGGAATTTATTGATTTCCACGGCTACACATTGACCGAACGTAAAAGTCCGACTGGAAAAACAACAAAGAAAATATCCGACAGTGAGGGCAATATTTACGATACCGAGGAGCTTTTTGAAGCGTACCTGAAATTCGGCGGAATGCCCGGAATTGCAGATGTGGGACTTGATACCGACAAAGCTATGACCTTGCTTGACGGCATCTATTCCACGGTGGTTATGCGTGACATACTTGAACGTGAAAAGCGCAGAGGACAGCGGCAGATAACCGATGCAGATCTTCTGAGAAAAATAATTATGTTCCTTGCAGACAATATCGGCAGCAACACCTCAGTCACCTCTATCGGCAATACGCTTGTAAATGAGGGACTGCTAGACAGCAGCCGAAAAACAAAGCCCGCCGTTCAGACTGTACAGGCGTATGTGGGAGCACTTCTGGAGTCATATATTTTTTACGAGGCAAAGCGCTATGACATCAAAGGTAAAGAATACCTGCGGACACTTGGAAAATTTTATATTGTTGATATTGGTTTGCGAAATTTCCTCATGGGACTTCGTGATGTTGATACGGGTCATATTCTTGAAAATATAGTTTATTTTGAGCTGCTTCGCCGTGGATATGATACAGCGATTGGAAAAATCGGCAATGTTGAGGTTGACTTTATTGCGTCAAACGCCGATGAAAAAATCTATTATCAGGTGACGCAGACAATGGTTTCCGAGCAGACAAGAGAACGTGAGCTTCGTCCGTTGATGCAGATTCGTGATAATTATGAAAAGGTTATTCTTACTATGGATAAAGGCTTATATAATTCCGTTGACGGGATCAAGATCGTAAATATTATTGACTGGCTGCTTGACTAAAAAGAAAACCGCCGAGCGATCGGCGGCAGATCTTAAGCAGACATATGCACCGGTCTTGGGTCTTATTTGGGACTTATTGATATGAAAAATCACGATATTTTACACAAAATCAGAACAGGTCGAAAGTCGGAAAACCACGTAAAATAAGCATTTCTGATATGTTAAGATAAGATGGAAAATAGCAGGAACTTGATTCTTTTTCCTCTTTTCCTCCTTCTAAGTACCATTATACTCGCAATTTGCGTAAAAATCTACACAGCAAAGCCTTATTTTGTGTGCAAATTCAGCTGTTAACTGTTGATATTTGCTGAATATGATGATATAACATAAAAAGTGACGCCTATTTGTTGATTTTTCGTGCAAATTATCATAAATTGTTGAGCATAATATCAAAATGAGATTCAGCTTTCATTTAAGAACTTGTCTTCACAAGATAAATATGGTATAATAAAAAAGCAATGAGATATACAAGTGATATGACGGATAGTCAATGGGAAATAATAAAACCAATATTACAGGAAGCAAAATACAGAAGCTTGGAAGAAAAGCGAGAACAGATAAATGCGGTATTTTACTTGGTGAAAACAGGG